>NZ_JAEILC010000008.1:0-112441 GCF_016307435.1 Pseudomonas sp. S4_EA_1b
TTCTGGTATTCCTCGTCCGCCGCCGACTCGAATTCGCCGAGGCTGAACGCGTTGACCTTGCGGTGCTTGCGGTGCTTGCGGGTGGCGGGTGGCTTGGGTTCTTCCAGGGCTACCTTCACGGTGGGCCAGCGCGCGCACTACCGCCCAGGCGATGTCGGCGTGGCCGGTGGCATCGGTGCGCGCATCAAGAATTAACGATGCACGACAAATTGATAGGCCGACGCTGCTGAAATACACCGGATATCTGCGTCAGCAAGTTGACCAAGGCGCGAAAAGCAATGGGAATGCGGCGCATCAGTCGGTATTTCATCCTCCGCCCGCTTTAATTGGCGCACTAAGCGTCTGGTGAACAACCCCTATATAACTGTATTGAACCGAAGATAAGGGGCATCAGCATTTCAATTGTTCATAGGCTCGGCCCATGAATTCCCAGGTTCTCGCATCGGCAGGAATCAGATCCTCAATACGCAGCGACTCCATAGTAGTGTCGAGAGGCATGCCAAATGTTGTGAAAGTTGACATGAATTTCAGTTCCCCGTGCCTTGAGTCGGTCGCGTCAGCGCTTATGGAGTGCGCTTAGTTTGCCAACGTGGAAGCCTCTTGAGGCGCCGGAAACGGATTCGCCAGGGAGAAGGTGTCAGCAGATAGCACCGGTTACAGCATCAATAGCTCGCACAATTTCGACTAAAGGAGTGAAGAGGAAGTCCGTTGGCGTTTGGCAATTCCTTTGTTTTCAGATATCCGGCTGTGAGGACTGTTGATCGATATGCATAAGGGCCTCGGTCAGCGAGGTGACCGCCAAAGCACTTTGCCCACCCCCAACCCTTTTCGGTATAACCAACATCCCCCAGCGTCACGAACGGATTCCCATGAACGCTCTAAAACTCATCGCTCTTTTGGTGATTTTCCCGCTGCTGTTGGCTGCCCTGGGTAACTGGGAGCGACAGCGCGCGGAGGAGATGAGCAATGCGATGATCGATTACCACAGCAATGTGAGCATTGCGAAACAGCAACTGCGGGCGCTGGCGGCGAGGAACCCTATGGCCAGTGTCGATCTGCCGAATGAGAAGATCAGCGTGCAGTTGGCGCTCTCGCGCCTGGAAAAGATCGAAGCGGAGTTACCCACGGCTCATCGGGTGAATCGGGCGATGCGCGGGTTGGCGCCGTGGGTGGTGGGGTTCGGTTTGCTGGCGGCGGTGATCGGCCTGGCGGCGTTGGCCGGGACGCACTGGGCGGGACGGCGGGCGTTGCAATCGCGAGAAACATTACTGCGCGTGTTCACCCAAGGCAGTCGGTTGTTGCCTTATGGGCTGGTGAGCCATGTGGTGGCGATGGCGGCGGCAGTGGCGCTAGCCTTGTGCTTCGAAGGCTTGGGGATGTGGCATGTAGGCCGGTTGGGCAGTGGTGAAGTCAAGCTGATGGCGGTGCTGGGGGTGGTTGCGGCGTTCTGCCTGTATTCCATCTGGCTGCTGCTGCGGCAATTGCGCCACATGCTGGTGATGTTCACGCCGGCGCCCATGGAGATTTTCGCGCGGGAAGTTGCGCCCGTACAGGCTCCAGGTTTATGGCGCCTGGTGAGTGAATTGGCGGGGCGGCTCGGTGCTTTGCCGCCCGACCATATCGTGGTGAGCTTGGCCCAAGGCTTTTACGTCACGTCCAGCGACGCCACATTGCTGCCGGCGCACTCCTCGCTGCATGGGCGGACGTTGCATGTGCCGTTGCCGTACCTGGGGCTGCTGGATCCGGCGGAAATCAATGCCGTGATTGGCCATGAGCTGGCGCACTTTGTGGGGCAGGACACGGAGTACAGCCTGCGTTTTCTGCCGATCTACGATGGGGTCAATCGCAGCCTGGAGGCGCTGCAAGAGACATTGCTGGCCAGCGATCTGATCCAAGGGTGGCTGATGCGTCCGTCGTTTCTGTTCGGGGTGTTTTTCATACAGTGCTTCGACCACGCGGTGAACCACTGGAGTCGCGAGCGCGAACTGCTGGCCGATGCCGCCGGCGCGCGGTTGGCGGGTAATGGGGCGGCAGCCTCGGCCTTGCTGCGCGTTTCGGTGTTGCAACCGCACCTAGAGGACGCGTTGATCACGTTGTGCGAGACGGCGTCGACAGCAGACCTGACCCAGGGCCTGCTGATTGTATTACGCGAACAAGCCTTGCAACTACCGCCTGACGCACTGGACATTCACCAACCACACCCAACCGACTCCCACCCTTCCAACGGCGAACGCCTGCAAGCCCTGAACGTGTCGCTGGATGAGACCACGCGCAACGCTACCCGCGCGGTGGATGTCGAGGCGGCGCAGGCGCAGTTGGCGGTTTTTTTCAGTTCGGTGTCAGCGCTTAGCGAACAGCTGTCCGACGACTTGATCCAGGCCGTCGTCGCCGAAGACGAGGCACAAACCGAAATGCTGGAAACACTGGCCGCTTCCGCTCAGGGCGAACACGCCTTACACGAGGGTGGCCAGCGGCGCGCCCTGATCACGACGGTACTGGCGGTGCCGTTTGTGGTACTCGGGCTGCTGATTATGAGTCTGCCTTGGCTTGATCCATCGCGCGTGAAAGGCACGCCGCTGTCGACCTTCGGTGCCGGCGCGGCCATCGCCAGCATCGCGCTGATCTTTGTGTGGCTGGGCGTGCGCCGTTACAAACGCGCGCCGCAGATCGCGCTGCGGCTCACGCCGGAGCATTTTGTGTTTGCCAACCTGGCGCAACCGCTGCCGATTGAGCATATCGCCAATGTGTCGCTGCAACCGATCCAAGGCATCTGGCTCACGCTTGAACTGACGGACGAAGCACCGCTGCCCGAACTGCGCAAAACGGCGTTCGGCGTGCCGGGGGTGCGACTCAATAAGAAGAAGCGCCTGGTGGTGTTGCAGATGGCGCAGTTGTGCATCGATAACCGAAAGATCGCGCCTTATGAAGGGCTGTCGCTGATTACCGATTACGTGAACGCGTCGCTGGCGCGCAGCATCTTGCAAAGCCGTCAGGACTGATCGGCGCTTATAAAAAAACCCCCGAACCAGTCGGGGGTTTTTATCGCCTGACATCAGGCGCAACGTGCGGTCAATCAGAACACGTTGATTGGGTAGTCAGCGAACAGACGCAGTTCGTTACCGCCCACGTTGTAGTTGCTGGCGTTGTTGGAGACGCGCAACCAGGATGCACGAGCGCGCAGGCTCAGGTCTTTGACCGGGCCGCTCTGAACGACGTACTTGAACTGGTTGAAGATTTCACGCTCGGTGCCATCGCCACGGTTGGAGCCGTCATCGATGTTGGTGCCGCGCACGTAGGCCACGTTGTAGGTCAGGCCAGGCACGCCGAAGGTGCTGAAGTCCAGGCCGTAACCGACCTGCCAGGAGCGCTCATCTTTACCGTTGAAGTCGGACCAGTAGGAGTTGGCCAGCAGGATGGTGTTGCCGCCGTCACCGAAGCCGGTGTCCGGAGTGTTATCGCGGTAGCCGCCATACAGGTAGCCGGTATCGCCAGTGCTGCGCTGATGGGCCACGGTGAAACTGTGTGGGCCGACAGCCCAGGTAGCGCCCAGGCTCCAGATTTTGTTATCACGGGCATCGGCATCGCCGCGCTGTTCGGCGAAGCTCTTGTCCAGCTTGGTTTTGTAGCCGTTGAAGTCAAAGGTCAGCGACTGCTTTTCTGGCAAGGCCAGCACGTAGTTGACGTTGACGTATTGCTTTTTCAGCACGTCTTCCATATCGGACGCGTACAGAGCGGCGGACAGGCTTTCGGTGAATTTATAGCTACCACCGAGGTAATTGATGCTCTTGAGGTTACCGCTGTCGGTACCTTCAGCACTCTTACGCGCTTCCTTGGTGAAGTGACCGGCGTCCAGTTGCAGGCCTTCGATCTCTTTGGAAACGATCGAAGTGCCGGTATAGGTTTCGGACAACAGGCGGGAGTTGTCGTAGGCCAGAACCGGGACGTTAGGGAACTGATCACCATACTTGAGCACGGTGTTGGACACCCGGAACTTCACGGCAGCGCCGCCTTTGGCCAGGTCGTCTGCGGCCGAGCCGCTATCGCCTTGCTTAAAGAAGTCGATGCCGCCAGCGCCGCTGCGGCCTTTACCGCCGTCCAAGCGAATAGCGTACTGACCGATCACGTCCACACCCACACCGACGGTGCCCTGGGTGAAGCCGGACTCGAATTTACCGATGAAACCCTGACCCCACTCAGCTTTGTCTTGCTTGCCGTTTTTGTAGTCACGGCTGATATAGGCGTTACGTGCGGCGATATTCAGGTGGCTGTCTTCGACAAAACCCTTGGATTGGTCTTGGTCATTAGCCATTGCTGTCGATGCGCTCAAAATCCCCAGAGCGATCAGACTCATCCGTTGCTTCAACATATTCTTGTATTCCTTATTACGGGTTGAGTACGCGCTGTGATACCAGGCTCCATGTCGCTTTCTGATATCGACTTTTTCCAGAAAAAAGAAAGCCCGCGGACGACTGAACATGCCGCGGGCCTTTTTTTATTGGAAGAGTCATGGCGGTTAGCCACAGGCGTTGGGCGCAATCCTAGTCGCGCGTTGAACTATGTGTCAATTTCGCGAATCGTCTGTATTTAGGCGAAATAATTCTAAGAGCCTGTCGCTGGCATATCTGAAAACGACAAAAAAACGCTTTCCAATCGTCTGTAAACACATCCAGTAACATATCTCATGGTGGATACGTTTAGTAATGGATAACGCACGCAAATGCAAAGCATTACCATTGGCGCACTGTTTTTCCAAAACCTTCTGGATGCATTTCTCCATGCCCGCCCCTCGCCTGACGCCCATCACCCTTGGGCTTTCTGTACTGTTGTCTGCCGGTTTCGCCTGCGCCACCACCACTTTACCCGCCACATCGATCAGCGCCGACGCCGACGAAGACGACCCGCGCGTCAAAGCCACCAATACTGCCACCCGCACGGCAACGCCAGTGCGTTACGTACCCCAGGCCATCGACTCGGTAAAGACGGAAAACCTGCGCGCCTATGGCACCAATGACCTCGGCCAAGCGCTCAGCGGTATTCCCAACGTCAGCAGTGGCGCCGACACACGCTTCGACAGCTTGCGTATCCGTGGCTTCGACGCGAGTAACGATTTCTACCTGGACGGCATTCGCGACGACAGCCAATACGTGCGCGACCTGCACAACATCGAACGCATCGAAGTGCTTAAAGGGCCGGCGGCAGTGCTCTACGGACGTGGCGGCCAGGGCGGTATCGTCAACCGCGTAAGCAAATTGCCTTCGGCTGGGCGCGCCTCAACCCTCGAAGTCCAGGGTGGCAGCAATGATTGGCGTAGTGTGTACGCCGACCTGAGCACCGACCCCAGCGATAACATCAGCCTGCGCCTGAACATGGGCAACCAGGACAACAACAGTTTCCGCGACGACGTGAGCGGCAGTCGTCAGTTGTTTGCGCCGTCCATGAGTTGGCAACTGACCCCGGACCTCAACTGGCTGGTGCAGTACGAATACAGTCGTTACAACCGCACCCCGGACCGCGGCGTTCCCGGTGTCAACGGCCGCCCTGCCGACGTAAGCCGCAGCACTACCTACTTTGATAACCGCGACTACATCGACGATAAAACCCAGTCGTTACGGTCCAAACTCGCCTATGAACTCAATGACAATTGGCAACTGCGCCACACCCTGGGCGTGTTCAAACTCGACAGCGATTTCGACAACACCTACCAGACCGGCTACACCGCTGCGACCAACCGCGTGACGCGCCAACGCTGGCAGCAGGATCTGACCACTCGCAATGTGTTCAATAACCTGGAAATGGAGGGCGGTTTCAGCACATACGGCCTGGAACACCGCGTGCTCACGGGCCTTGAGCTGGGCAGCCAGCATCGCGATCCGAAGCTGTACACCGCCACCGCCGTGAACCGTGGGGGCCAGGCCGTGCCAGATCTGGACCTCAACCAGCCTGATCGCCACCTGAGCCACACCGGGCGCATGAGCGCGTCGAGCAATAACCACACCGAAGTGGATAGCCGTGCGTTGTATGTGCAAGACCAACTGCGCCTGAACGATCAATGGCAAGTGCTCGCTGGCTTGCGCTATGACCGTTTCGAGGTGGACACCACCAACAAGCTGCTGAATACCCAACAAGCGGTGAAGAATCACAGTACCAGCCCACGTTTTGGCCTGGTGTGGACGCCACTGGAAAACCACTCGTTCTACGCCTCGTGGAGCAAGACCTTTTCTCCTGCGGGTGGCGGTTTGATCGGCATCACCCCAAACGCATCCGGCGGCGTCAACGATCTGAGCCCCGAACTGACCAAACAAAAAGAAATCGGCGTGAAAAGCGATTGGCTCGACGATCGCTTGAGCACCACCCTGGCCGTATACGAACTGGAACTCTACAACCGCCGTACCAGCGATCCGCTCGACCGCTCCATCACCTTGCTCAGCGGCCTGCAGCGCTCACGAGGCGTGGAGTTGACAGCCACCGGCAAGATCGGCGGCAACTGGTATGTTCGCGGCGGTGTAGGCCTGCAGGATGCGAAGGTGGAGAAGGACAACAACGGCTTTGAAGGCAAGCGCGTCAGTGACGTGGCCAAACGTAACGCCAGCCTGTTCCTGACCTGGAAACCAGAAATGGGCTGGTACGCAGAAACCGGCCTGACGCTGGTCGGCGACCGCTATGCCGACAGCCTCAACACCGTGGTCCTGCCAGGCTATGGCCGCTGGGACGCCTTGGCCGGCTTTCGTCAAAAGACGTGGGATGTGACGGCGGCGCTGAACAACATCGCCGACAAAACCTACTACGCGTCGGCCACGAGCGTGGCGCAGATCCAGCCGGGAGATCCGCGCAGCCTGGTGGTGACGGGCACTCATAGCTTCTAGAGACTGGAAGCCTGTATGGGGGTGAGCGTGCTGTGCATCAGCTCGCACAGCGCGTGCACTTCATCCTCACTGAACAACCCCTGCGGGTAGCGTTCACTCAAGACACTGCGCAGGTCGGGTTGCCTGACCTGCCGCGCGCTGTTTTCCTTCAACCAGAGCGCCAGGGCATGGATGGCGTCACTGTCGACCCGTGAAGGATGAAGCGGGCGCGCGCGCATGGGGTTGATTTCGACGTTCATTTCAGCGCTCTCTCCGACTGCGTGAGCGGCTAACTTACTCAAGGTTTATGACAGAGCTGCGCAGTCATCACCTTGGGCCACTGCTATGGCAAAACCGATACAAGAGCTATGCCAATGCGCCAGGTTCAGGGGGCCTGCGCGCGCAAAAAAGCCCGCGGGCTAGTAGGGCCGCGGGCTTGCCTTGGACGCTGGAGGCGCGTAGCGCCAGGTCGTCGTTGAAGCGCTGTTACAACCGCACTCAGTTTTTGTGCGGCGCAGGCTGCTGTTGAGTCAGGCAGTGAATATTGCCGCCACCCAGTAACAATTCACGACCCGGCACCATCACCACTTCATGCTGCGGGAACAGGTCCTGCAGGATGCGCTTGGCTTCATGGTCGAGCGGATCGTCGAAGCTCGGCGCGATAATGCCGCCGTTGACGATCAGGAAGTTGACGTAGGAACCCGCCAACCGCACGGTCGGATTACGTTCCTGGGAGCCATCCACCGGGTCGACTCCGGCACATTCTTCTTCGGTAGCAAACAAGGGCCCCGGAATCGGCATTTTGTGCACTGTAAACGAGCGGCCCTGGGCATCGGTGCTGCGTTGCAGGACGTCCATGGCGGCATGGCAGCGCGCGTAGTTCGGGTCTTGCGGGTCATCGGTCCAGGCCAGCAACACTTCGCCCGGGCGCACGTAGCAGCAGAAGTTATCCACATGGCCATCGGTTTCATCGTTGAACAGGCCGTCCGGCAACCAGATGATTTTATCCACCGCCAGATTGGCACTCAGCACCGCTTCGATCTCGGCGCGGTCGAGGTGCGGGTTACGATTGCGGTTGAGCAGGCATTCTTCGGTGGTGATCAGGGTGCCTTCGCCATCAACGTGGATCGAACCACCCTCCAGCACAAAACCTTCGGTGCGGTAACGGGGGGCGCGCTCGATCTCAAGGATTTTGCCGCCCACCTGTGTGTCACGGTTCCACGGCGCGTAGAGGCCGCCGTCGAAACCGCCCCAAGCGTTGAAATCCCAATTGACGCCGCGCACTTCGCCGCTGTTGTTGATCACGAAGGTCGGGCCGGTGTCCCGTACCCAAGCGTCATCGCTGGACATTTCCACCACGCGAATATTCGGTACATCCAAACGCGCCCGCGCGTTTTCGTATTGGCCGGCGGACACACACACCGTCACCGGCTCGAACCGCGCAATAGCCTTGGCCACGGCCACATGGGCCGCCTGCGCCGGCTTGCCACCCAGGCGCCAGTTGTCCGGGCGCTCAGGCCAGATCATCCAGGTCTGGGTCTGTGGCGCCCATTCGGCGGGCATATGGAAGCCATCGGCGCGGGGAGTGCTGTGCAAAGTGGTCATGGCGTTCGGTGCTCCGAAGGGGTGATGGCCGACTTTATAACGGATAAAAATCGGCTTTAAAAGCAGTTAAGAGGCTTCAGCCTGAAGCATCCGGCCTAATTATCGATAAGAATCGACTATTTATAACTGTTCATCGAGCACCTTCGACAGCATGTCGACGAAGAAATCCACGCTGCTGCGGGAAGTGACCATCGGTGGTTTGATCTTGAGGATGTTCAGATAATCGCCGGTAGGCTGCATGAAAATGCCCAACTCCCGTAAGCGGTCGCACAGTATTTTGGTTTCCTCGGTGGCAGGCTCCAGGGTGTGCCGGTCGCGAACCAGTTCCAGGCCCAGGTAGAAACCGGACCCATGCACCGCGCCGACCAACGGGTGACGCTCGATCAGGGCTTCCAGGCGAGCTTTGAAATGTCCACCGACTACTTGGGCGTTTTCCCACAGCTTTTCTTCTTCCATCACATCCAGCACTGCCATGCCGATCCGGCAACTGACCGGGCTGCCGCCAGAAGACGAGAAGAAGTAGCCTTCAGCCTCCAGCGCTTCGGCGATTTCGCGGCGAGTGATCACGGCCCCCAGTGGCTGGCCGTTGCCCATGCCTTTGGCCATGGTGATGATGTCAGGCACCACGCCCTGCTCCTCGAAGCCCCAGAAGAAGCGCCCCATGCGCCCATAACCGACTTGCACTTCATCGGCGATACACACGCCGCCCTGAGCGCGCACCAGGCCATACACCTGTTGCAGATAGCCCGGCGGCAGGGAGATGCCACCGGCGTTGCCATATACCGGTTCGCAGATAAAACCTGCCAGTTGGCGTTTGCTGGCAGCAATTTTCGCCAGGTTGTGTTCCACACTGCGTACATAGTCTGGGGCACTGTCCTGCCCGCGGAACTCACCGCGATAGGTGTTGGGCGCCGTCACTGGATGCACCCAGTCCGGACGACTGCTCAAGGCCTGGGGGTTATCGGCAATCGAGGTGGACACCGCATCCGCCGCCACCGACCAGCCGTGGTACGCCTCCAGCACGCTGAGCATGTCGCGCCCGCCGCTGTAGGCCCAGGCCAGGCGAATGGCCAGGTCGTTTGCTTCGGTGCCGCTGTTGACCAGAAACACGCGGTCCATGCCCGCCGGCGCCAAGGCCAACAGGCGTTCGGAAAACTCCGTGACGGCGGCGTAGTGAAAGCGTGAGTTGGTGTTGAGCAGCGACCATTGCCGCGCCGCCACCGCAGCCATGCGCGGATGCCCATGGCCGAGCACCGCCACGTTGTTGAGCATGTCCAGGTAGGAACGCCCCTGCATGTCGATCAGGTGGTTGCGCCAGCCCCGCTCGATACGCGGCGGATCGGTGTAATAGTGCTTTTGCGAGCGCGCAAAACTGGCGTCGCGGCGAGCCAGCAGGGCGTGAGCGTCCAGTTCAGGCTCGGCGTCGCAAGCCAGCCCCAGCACAGCAGCAGGCGAAGGGCATAGGATTTGCCAGGCCGATGCGCGCGAAGGCGTGCAAAACAGCGGCGGTTCGAGATCGGCGCGGCACAGTTGTACGGTCAGCGGCGCTTGAACCTCGCCAAACACTTGCCCTTTGACCAGCAGCGCACCCGGTTTGAGGGAGGGTTTGACCCCCATCAAGCGAACGCTCGACTCGACGCCCTGCAGGCTCACAACGCCATCGGCGTCCTGGTGCAATGTACCGGCGAAAGGCGCTTCCAGCACCGTGCCGTGGGGCACATGCAGCTCGACGTGCAGAGGAAACGTCTCCGGCTCGACGGCACTGTCAGGGACGGTGCGCGACAGCCGATATTGCCCGTAGCGGCTGGCCGCCAACCCGTGAACTGCTGCTGCTTCGTCCAGCAGCCTGCGATCGACACCGGGTGTCTCCCAGTTGCCAGCCTCGAAATGCGGGCTGAGCACCCCGAGGTCGATCAACGCAAATTCGCGACCGACCAGCTCTGGTAACAGTGGGGCAAAATCCTGGCTGGCGATGGGCGTCGGCGTTTCGCCAACGCTGCTCAAAATCGCCGCTTCCATCAGTTCGAACGGTACCGAAGTCGCCACATGGAAAATTTCCCACTCATGCTCGGCATTTTTCAGCAGGTAGCTGTTATGCGGGTCCAGGCGTTGCTGCTGCTCACTGCTCAGCACCAGCACCGCAGCCCGCGCAACGATCAGCGGCCACAGCGCCTGTAACTCTTCGCGTTGCAAAGGGGTCACGGCATGGCAGGCCTGGATCGCCGGCAAAATCGCAAAGGGGTCGCCTTCGGCATGGTGCAGCAGGGCCGCGCAAGTCACCGACAGATCAGCGATGCGCCAGGTGTGAACCAGATCGCCGAAGTCGATCACCCCCTGGATGTGCCAATGACGCTGGGCATCGCGCTGCCACAGCACGTTGTCATCGGTGATGTCCATGTGAACGGCTTGCCACGGCAGGCGCTCGGCCAAGGGGCGAATCCGGGCTTGAACCTGCCCGGCCACGCGCTCCAACGCGTCACGGTGCGGGAGGCGTTCCAGGCTGGCCAGCAGGTGGGTGATCAGTTCCGGAGCATGGCGCGGGTCCCACTGCAGCGTGCGCTCAAGGCCCCCATGCTCGAACGGCGCGAGCGCCAGGCTCATGCGGCCGCACAGGTCGCCAAATCCGGCGATCACCTCACGGCCCAAGTGCGGCATGTGGGTCAACGGCTGGCCGTCGAGATAGTCCAGCAGCCGCAAATGCAGGGTTTGCCCGCCGATCGTCAGGGTGAGCAATTCATCGCCGGCCAGGGTCTTGATGACCTTGGGCACACGCACCTCGGCGTGCGCCTGCAGGTGACCCAGCGCCGCGTGCTGAGCCTGCAACTCCAGCGCCGCGTAGTCACCCCGGCAGATTTTCAGAACAAACTGTCCCTGGGGGGTGTCGACTCTATAATTGAGGTCTTGCTGGCTGCCCAGTGATTGCAAAGTGCCAGCAAGGCCATAGTGCTGCGCCAAAAGTTGAGTGGCCTGATCGAGGCCTACTTGCGGGCAAGGTAGACTGGCGCGACGGATCAACGTGGCGAGCAGCATGGTCAGAGCCTCTGATTTTTAGGCGTGTATATCGCCATTGTTTTGGGGGGTTAAGCAACCCCCACGCGTGTCGCACTTGCACTGCCAAGCATCACAACCCAAGCTATGCCCCATTTGCTCTATGTCCGTCTAAGGAAAAGGCCCCTGACATGCGTATTCTCATCACCGGCGGAGCCGGTTTTATTGGCTCAGCCTTGATTCGTCATCTGATTCAAAATACTGATCACGAAGTGCTCAACCTCGACAAACTCACCTACGCTGGCAACCTGGAGTCTCTGACCAGCATCGCCTCCAACAGTCGCTATGAGTTTGTCCAGGCCGATATCATCGACCAGGCCACCGTCAGCGCCGTGCTGGCACGCTTCGAGCCCCATGCGATCATGCACCTGGCCGCCGAGTCCCATGTCGACCGTTCGATTGACGGTCCGTCGGATTTTATCCAGACCAATATCGTCGGCACCTACAGCCTGCTCGAAGCCGCCCGCGCCTACTGGCATACGCTGACCGAGCCGGCCAAGAGCGCTTTCCGCTTTCATCACATTTCTACCGATGAAGTGTATGGCGACCTGCACGGCGTGGACGATCTGTTCACCGAAACCACGCCCTACGCTCCCAGCTCGCCCTACTCCGCCAGCAAGGCCGCATCCGACCACTTGGTGCGCGCCTGGCACCGTACCTACGGCCTGCCTGTGCTGCTGACCAACTGTTCGAACAACTACGGCCCGTTCCATTTCCCCGAAAAGCTGATTCCGCTGGTGATCCTCAACGCCCTCGCGGGCAAGCCATTACCGGTCTACGGCGATGGTCTGCAGGTGCGGGACTGGCTGTTCGTCGAAGACCACGCCCGCGCTCTATTGAAAGTGGTCACCGAAGGTGTGGTCGGCGAGACCTACAACATCGGTGGCCATAACGAACAAAAGAACATCGACGTGGTGCGCGGTATCTGCTCCCTGCTGGAAGAACTGGCGCCGCAACGGCCCGCTGGCGTCGCGCAATTCACCGACCTGATCACTTTCGTCAAGGATCGGCCAGGTCACGACCAACGCTACGCGATCGACGCCAGCAAGATCGAACGCGAACTGGGCTGGGTTCCGGAAGAAACCTTCGAAACCGGTCTGCGCAAAACCGTGCAGTGGTACCTCGATAACCTGGAATGGTGCCGCAGGGTCCAGGACGGCAGTTATCAGGGCGAACGATTGGGCAACACCGACATGAAGGATCTGATTGCATGATGAAGGGAATCGTATTGGCCGGTGGCTCCGGCACGCGCTTGCACCCCATTACCCTGGGTGTGTCAAAACAGCTGTTACCGGTGTACGACAAGCCGATGATCTACTATCCGATCTCAGTGCTGATGCTGGCGGGGATCAAGGACATCCTGGTGATTTCCACCCCGCTGGACTTGCCGCAATACCGCAACCTGCTTGGCGACGGCAGCCAGTTCGGCGTGCGGTTCAGTTACGCCGAACAACCTTCTCCTGATGGCCTGGCCCAGGCGTTTATCATCGGCGAAGAGTTTATCGGTGACGACCCGGTCTGCTTGATCCTGGGCGACAACATTTTCCATGGCCAGCACTTCGGCGATCAATTGCGCACAGCCGCCAATCGCCCGTCCGGCGCGACTGTATTCGGTTATTGGGTCAAAGACCCGGAGCGCTTCGGCGTGATCGACTTTGACGACGAAGGCCGCGCCCTATCAATCGAAGAAAAACCCGCCAAACCGAAGTCCAGCTACGCCGTGACCGGCCTGTATTTCTACGACAACGATGTGATCAAGATCGCCAAGGCGGTCAAGCCTTCGCCTCGCGGTGAACTGGAGATCACTGACGTCAACAACGCGTACCTGCAGCGTGGCGATCTGCATGTGGAGCGCTTTGGGCGTGGCTTTGCCTGGCTCGACACGGGCACCCACGACAGCTTGCTCGAAGCCTCGACGTACGTGCAGACCATCGAACATCGCCAAGGTCTGAAAGTCGCTTGTCTTGAAGAAATCGCCTACGAGAATGGGTGGATCGACCGCAACCTCCTGCTGCAGCGCGCCCAATATTTTGGCAAGACCGGCTATGGTCAATACCTGTACTCGCTGGCGGGAGATAGCCAGTGAACGTGGTTGAAACCTCACTTCCCGGTGTTGTAATCCTCGAACCCAAAGTCTATGGCGACGACCGAGGTTTTTTCTACGAAAGTTTCAACGCCAGCACGTTCAAGCAGGCCACGGGCCTCGAACGCAACTTCGTACAAGACAACCATTCGCGCTCGCAAAAGGGCGTGCTGCGGGGCTTGCACTATCAGTTGACACACACACAGGGAAAACTCGTGCGTGTCACCGCAGGTGAGGTGCTCGACGTGGCTGTGGACATTCGCCGCAGTTCTCCGAACTTCGGTCAATGGGTGGGGGTCCGTCTGTCGGCTCAGAACCACCGCCAGCTGTGGGTACCCGAAGGTTTTGCTCATGGGTTTGTGGTGTTGAGTGAATACGCAGAGTTTCTCTACAAGACCACTGATTACTACCAGCCCAGTGCTGAGCGCTGCATCGCATGGAACGACCCAACGCTGGCAATTGATTGGCAACTGACCGAGACGCCGCAACTTTCCGTCAAGGACCAGGCCGGCAAACGCTTGGTGGAAGCGGACCTGTTCCCATGAAAATCCTCATCACCGGCCAACACGGCCAAGTCTCCCAGGCTCTGCAACAGCGTCTGCCCCCGCTCGGCGAACTGATCGTGCTGGGTCGCGAGCAACTGGACCTGACCAACGTCGACCGTATCCGCCAGCAGGTCCGTGCCCACCGCCCCGACCTGATCATCAACGCCGCCGCCCACACGGCGGTCGACCAGGCCGAAAGCGAGCCAGAGGTGGCCTTCGCCATCAATGCCATCGCCCCGGGCATTCTGGCTGAGGAGGCCAAGGCCCTGGGCGCGCCGCTGATCCACTACTCCACCGACTACGTGTTCGACGGCAGCAAACCGGCGCCGTACACCGAGACCGATACGCCGAACCCGTTGGGGGTGTATGGCCAAAGCAAGCTCGCCGGCGAGCAGGCGATTGCGGCAGTGGGAGGCGAGCATCTGATTCTGCGCACCAGTTGGGTGTATTCCAACCACGGCAAGAACTTCCTGCTGACCATGCAGCGCCTGCTGCAGGAAAAGCCGCAGATGCGTATCGTCGCCGACCAGATCGGTGCGCCGACCTGGGCCGGCACCATCGCCGACAGCACTCGCGCCCTGATCGAACATTGGCAGGCTGGGGCCGCCGGCGCGTGGGGGGTGTATCACCTGACGGCCCAAGGCGAAACGTCGTGGTTCGGCTTTGCAGAAGCAATCGGCGAGCACCTGCGAACCACCGGCAAAGCCTGCTCGGAGTTGGAGCCTATCCCTTCCAGTGCTTATCCGACACCCGCCAAACGCCCGCTGAACTCGCGTCTGGACTGCAGCCGCTTGCAGCACCAGTGGCATGTCGCCCAACCGCATTGGCTGGACGCACTGCGCGAGTGTCTTGCACAGCCGCACTAGGCATAATGCGCCTGTACCCCCAGGCGCACGACTCCTATGACTCCACCCCTTCCGCGACGACCCCGCTGGCGCAGCCTCGCATTGCTGGCGTTGTGCCTGGCACCGCTGCTGTGGCCGCTGGAGCACCTGGCCGAGCGCTACTATCGCAGTGAGCTGGCCGGGCAAAACCGCCAGACCCTCGACCTGTACGTCGCCAACCTGTTGGGTACCCTGCACCGCTACGAAGTACTGCCGCAGATCCTCGGCGATCTGCCCGCCCTGCGCACCGCGCTGGCGGCGCCCGAGGTCAGTACCCACCTGGCCAACGCTAACCTGCTGCTCAAAGACGTGGCGGCCCAGGCCGGCGTGGAAGTGATGTATCTGATGGATACCACCGGTAAGACCCTCGCCGCGTCGAACTGGGATAAACAGGACAGCTTCGTCGGACGTAACTTTTCATTCCGCCCCTACTTCAGTGAAGCCATGGCCGGGCGCTTGGGTCGATTCTTCGGCCTGGGCACCACCTCCGCCAAGCGCGGGTACTTCTTCGCCGCGGCGGTGCGCGACGGTGAAAAAGTCATCGGCGTGCTGGTGGTCAAGGTCGACCTGGATCACACCGAAAGCCTGTGGGGTAACACCCCGGAACAACTGCTGGTCACCGACCACAACGGCGTGGTGATCCTGACGTCACGCCCGCAATGGCGATTCCGCGCCACGCGCCCGCTCACCCCCGAAGAGCGCCAGGCCATCATCGCAATCCAGCCCTACCCGACCCGCGATCCACAGCCGCTGAACCTGAGCAGCACCGCCTGGTTGCGCCAGTCCACGGCCATCGCCGAAACCGGCTGGAACGTGGAAATCCTCGCGCCGAAATCCTTGATCAGCCGCCCGGTGCGCACCGTGGTGGCCGTGGGCGGCGCGGCGCTGCTGGTGTTGATGCTGTTGCTCGGTCTGTTGATGCAGCGCCGCCGCCACTATCTGGAGCGCATCGCCTTTGAAGCCAAAGCTCGCCGCGAACTGGAAATGCGTGTGGCTGAAAGGACCAGCGACTTGGAAGGCCTTAACCGACGCTTGAAACAAGAGGTGCTGGAGCGCGAACACGCCCAGCAGGAACTGGTACGCGCCCAGGATGACCTGGTACAAGCCGGTAAGCTGTCGGCGCTGGGGACCATGTCGGCGAGCATCAGCCACGAACTCAATCAGCCCTTGGCTGCGATCCGCAGCTACGCCGAAAACGCCGAAATCCTGCTCGATCACCAGCGCACCGACGACGCGCGCGGCAACCTCAAGCTGATCAGCGAATTGACCGGACGCATGGCCTCGATCATCGCCCACCTGCGCGCCTTTGCCCGCCGTGACCGCCACGCCCCCGAGAGCGTGGCGCTGCAACCGGCGCTCGATGACGCCCTGGCGCTGCTGGCCAAGCGCCGCCGGTCGATGGAAGTGGAATTGATCCGCGATCTGCCGGAAGCCACGCTATGGGTGCAGGCCGGCGAAACCCGCCTGCGCCAGGTACTGGGCAACCTGCTGGCCAACGCCCTGGACGCGCTGACCGAAAAAGGTCCGCCGCGCAAACTCTGGCTGAGTGCCGAAACCACCGAGCACGGCGTCAACCTCTACATTCGCGACAACGGCCCGGGTTTCTGCATGGAAGCGCTGGGCCGCGCCAGTGAGCCGTTCTATACCACCAAGACGCGTACCCAGGGCCTGGGGTTGGGCCTGGCCATCTGTGAAACCCTGATGCGCGCCTTTGGCGGCGAACTGCTGTTTGCCAACCACAAGGAAGGCGGCGCGCTGTTAACTTTGAAATTGCGTGCCGGTTCGCCGGGCGTCAGTCTGCAACCGTCCGAGGACCGCAGTGTATGAGTATCGATAACCAGATTCAGGTGGTGCTGATCGACGACGACCCGCACTTGCGTCAGGCCCTGTGCCAGACCCTGGACCTGGCCGGGCTGAAGGTCCTGCCTTTGGCCGAAGCCACCGGCCTCACCGCTCAGCTGTCGCGGGACTGGCCGGGTGTGGTGGTCAGCGATATCCGCATGCCCGGCATGGACGGCCTGGAACTGCTGACCGAGCTGCACGGCCAGGACCCGGATCTACCGGTGTTGCTGATCACCGGCCACGGTGATGTACCGCTGGCTGTGCAAGCCATGCGCGCCGGGGCCTATGACTTTCTCGAAAAGCCTTTCGCCAGCGACGCTTTGCTCGATAGCGTGCGCCGCGCCCTGGCTCTGCGTCGATTGGTGCTCGACAACCGCAGCCTGCGCCTGGCCCTTAGTGACCGCCAGCAACTAAGCACGCGCCTGGTGGGGCATTCGCCGCAGATGCTGCGCCTGCGCGAGCAGATCGGCGCCCTGGCGGCGACCAAGGCCGACGTGCTGATCCTCGGCGAAACCGGCGCCGGTAAAGAAGTGGTGGCGCGCGCGTTGCACGATCTGTCGAGCCGACGCAGCGGGCCGTTCGTGGCGATCAACGCAGGGGCGCTGGCCGAGTCGGTGGTCGAAAGCGAACTGTTCGGCCATGAACCCGGCGCATTTACCGGTGCGCAGAAGCGCCGCATCGGTAAGTTCGAGTTTGCCAATGGCGGTACGTTGTTTCTGGATGAAATCGAAAGCATGAGCCTGGACGTGCAGGTCAAGCTCCTGCGGCTGTTGCAGGAGCGCGTGGTCGAGCGCCTGGGCGGCAACCAGTTGATCCCACTGGACATCCGCATCATCGCCGCGACCAAGGAAGACCTGCGCCAGGCCGCCGACCAGGGCCGCTTCCGCGCCGACCTGTATTACCGTCTCAACGTGGCGCCGCTACGCATCCCGCCATTGCGCGAACGGGGCGAGGATGCGCTGATGTTGTTCCAACACTTTGCCGACGAAGCCAGCAGTCGCCACGGCCTGCCGCTACACGAACTGCAACCGGGCCAGCGCGCATTGCTGTTGCGCCACAGCTGGCCGGGTAATGTGCGGGAACTGCAGAATGCCGCCGAGCGCTTTGCACTGGGCCTGGAGCTGGCCCTGGACAGCTCGCCGGACAACCCCACCGGCAGCGTGCTGACATCCACGCCGGGCGGCTTGAGCGAACAGGTCGAACAGTTCGAAAAAAGCCTGATCGCCGCCGAACTCGCCCGCCCCCACAGTTCTCTGCGCAGCCTCGCCGAAGCCCTCGGCGTACCGCGCAAGACCTTGCACGACAAACTGCGCAAGCACGGGCTGAACTTCGCCGACAGCGCCCAGCACAGTGCCGACGACGAATGACCCTTCCTACCCGCCAAGAGGCCACCATGAGCCGCGACAGCCGTTACCTGGAATCCATCCTTCACCATGACATTCCCCTGACCCGGGAAATGGGGCTCAAGGTGCTCGACTGGCAAGATCGCCAGTTGCAGCTGCACCTGCCCTTACAAGCCAATATCAACCACAAGAGCACTATGTTCGGCGGCAGCCTCTACTGCGGCGCGGTGCTGGCGGGCTGGGGTTGGTTGCACCTGCAGTTGCGCGAGGAAGGTATCGAGGACGGGCATATCGTGATTCAGGAGGGGCAGATCAGTTATCCGTTGCCGGTGACACAGGACGCCACGGTGATTTGCCAGGCGCCGGAGGAAAAGGTGTGGAAGCGTTTTTTAGCCACCTACAAGCGCTATGGGCGGGCGCGGTTGACGTTGGACACCTGGATCGTGAATGAGGGCAGTGACGAAAGAGCGGTCGCCTTCTCTGGCCAATACGTTCTGCACCGCTAGAACCCCCTATACAAAACAACTGTGGGAAGGGGCTAGCTCCCACAGTCAGCTCGCTTGAGGTCTTAAGAACGCGCCAAGCTCAACAAACGTTCACGCCAGGCCGCCTTGGCCGGCAGCGCCAAAAAGAACGGATTGAGCAGTGATTCCCGCGCTGGATAACTGAACGGTGCACCGCTCAATTCCAGCACTTCGCCACCGGCACCTTCCAGCACGCCTTGGGCGGCCGCGGTGTCCCACTGTGAGGTCGGAGCCAGGCGCGGGTAGCAATCGGCGCTGCCTTCGGCCAGCAGGCAAAACTTCAACGAACTGCCGATATTCGCCAGCTCCAGTTTGCCCAGCCCTTCGCTCAGCCCCTCCAGCAATCGCTCTTGCTCAGGGCTGCTGTGTCGACGACTGGCCACCACCGTAAAGCACTCGCCCTCCGCCGGCGCTTGGCGCACTTGAATCTGCCGTGGGGCTTCATTGACATCCGAACGCCACGCCCCCAGGCCCGCGCCACCGAAGTAGCAACGGCCAGTGGTGGGCATCGAGACCACGCCAAACACTACGCGGCCCTGTTCGATCAGCGCGATATTGACGGTGAACTCTTCGCTGCCGGCGATGAATTCCTTGGTGCCGTCCAGCGGGTCCACCAGCCACCAGCGCTGCCAGCCGGCACGCACGCTTTGGTCGATATCGGCATCTTCTTCGGAGAGCACCGGGATGCTGGGGTCCAGGGCCGTCAGGCCGGCGAGGATCAGGTGGTGCGCCGCCAGGTCCGCCGCCGTCACCGGCGAGTCATCAGCCTTGGAGGTCACGGCCACATCCGCGCGCCAGTACGGCAGGATCGCTTCACCCGCCTGGCGGGCCAGTTCAATGACAGGGGCGATAAACGGGTGACCCAGAAACAGTTCGCTCATGCGTTGAAGGCTCCACGCTGGGTCAACAGATCGCGCACAAGGTACAACGCGGCAAGGGCGCGACCTTCGCTGAATTGCTCGTTCTGCGCCAGGCTCGACAGCTCGCGCAGGTTGACCTTGTCCACCCGCATCGGCTCGGGCTCATCGCCTTCTAGACGTTCTTCGTACAGATCGGTAGCCAGCACCACTTGGATTTTCTGGCTCATATAGCCAGGCGACAGCGACAACTCGGTAATGTGCTCCAACTGCCGGGCACCGTAGCCTGCCTCTTCCTTGAGTTCCCGATCCGCGGCCGCCAGCACATCTTCACCGGGCTCGATCAAGCCTTTGGGCAGCGACACTTCATATTCGTCCGTGCCGCCACAGTATTCTTCCACCAGCAACGCATGGTCCTCATCGATCATCGCCACGATCATCACCGCACCATAACCGTTCCCCCGGCCCACCAGGCGCTCGTAGGTCCGTTCAACGCCATTAGCGAAGCGCAGCTGCACTTCCTCCACGCGGAACAAACGGCTACTGGCGACTATTTCGCGGGCGAGGACGGTGGGTTTCTGGCGCATAAGCGGCTCCTTGGCGTGATCGGGTTACTATACCGTGGCTTTTCCGATTGTCTGTGTCGGATATCTTTACTTAGATGAGAACGCCCATGCCCTCTTTGCCCTGGCACGCCATCGACACCGTCCTGCTGGACATGGACGGCACCCTGCTGGACCTGCATTACGACAACCATTTCTGGATGGAACACCTGCCTCAGCGTTACGCCGAGCTGCATGGCGTCAGCCGCGCCATGGCCGAGATGGAATTGCAGCCCCTGTTCGAGCGTAACGCTGGACAGTTGCAATGGTATTGCCTGGACTTCTGGAGCGCAGAACTCAACCTCCCGGTGCGCGAACTCAAGCTGGAGACCGCGCACCTGATCGCCCTGCGCCCGGATGCGGACACGTTTTTGCAGGCCATCAAACAGGCCGGCAAGCGGGTGATCCTGATCACCAATGCTCACCGCGATTCGCTGTCGTTGAAGTTGGAACGCATCGAGCTGGCGCCCTATTTCGAACGGTTGATCAGTTCCCACGACTACGGTTTCGCCAAGGAAAACCCGCAATTCTGGGACGCTTTGCAAGCGGATATAGAGTTCGACCCGGCCCGCAGTCTGTTTATCGACGATACCCTGCCGATCCTACGCAGCGCCGGGGCGTTTGGCGTAAGGCATTTGCTGGCGGTAAAAGAACCGGATAGCAAGAAGGGGCCGAAAGACACTGGCGAGTTTGCAGCGGTCGGTGACTACCGCGATCTTATAGTCGGTCTCTGAGGTGAGAGGGGGGGATGAGCCCCCACCCACTTTTCTTCCGTGTATTACTCAGGAATACGCAGCGTCTGCCCTGGGTAGATTTTGTCCGGATGCGACAACAGCGGCTTGTTGGCTTCGAAGATCTTGTTGTACTGGTTGGCGTTGCCATACACCGCCAGAGAAATCGCACTTAGAGTGTCGCCCTTTTTCACCACGACGAAACGTGCGGCAGCCACCACCGGGCCGGATACTGTGATCTGGTCGTCCACGCTCGCAACACCTTGAATATTGCCCAGCGCCAGCAGAATTTTCTCTTTCTCTTCCTGGCTGGCGACTTCACCGGTGACGGTCACCTTGTCACCCTCCACCTTGGTCTGCACGTTCGGATTACCCAGACCCACTTTGGCCACGTGTTCCTTCAACTGCTCACTGGCATTGGCATTACCCGGCGTCAACAGGTCGATCAACTTCTCGCCGGCTTCCTTAACAAAGCTTAAAAGACTCATGGTGCGCTCTCCTTGGGATATGAATTCCAGATGCCCAAGACTAGACCAGTCCTGCAGACTTGGGTTCCAGACCGACCAAAGACCCAAACGCGCTAGAATCCCCACGCCATTGGAATAAGCCCTGGAGCGAAGATGGACATCAAACAGCTGAAATTCCTCATCGCCCTCGACGAGACCCGTCACTTCGGCCAGGCCGCAGCCCGTTGCCATATCACCCAACCCACGTTATCGATGCGCCTGCGCAGCCTGGAAGAAGAGCTGGACTTGCCGCTGGTCAACCGTGGCCAGCGCTTCGAAGGCTTTACCGCGCCAGGCGAACGGGTACTGGCGTGGGCGCGGACGGTGCTGGCGGCCTACGACGGTTTGCAGGCCGAAGCGGCGGCGTGTCGCGGCAACCTGGTGGGCACGTTGCGCCTGGGGGTGGTGCCGTTGTCGAGCTTCGATCCCTTGGCACTGATGCAGCAGTTGCATAAAGAGCATCCGAACCTGCGCTTCGAGCTGTCGGCACTCAGTTCCGAGCAGATCCTCGAACAACTGGCCAGTAACCGCCTGGACCTGGGCGTGTCGTATCTGGAGCGTCTCGACACGGAACGCTTCGACTCCCTGGCCCTGGGCGAAACCCGCATGGGGCTGCTGTATGACCAGCGTTTCTTCAGCTTCGGCGACACTCCGTTGAGCTGGGAAGCGCTGATCGAACTGCCGCTGGGCATGCTCACCAGCGGCATGCACTTTCGCCAATCCATCGACCACAACTTCCACAGCCGTGGCCTGCATCCACAACCGCTGCTGCAGACCGATGCCGTTCATCAGTTATTGCAGGCGGTGCACGGCGGTTTGTGTTGTGCAGTCATGCCGCTGGAGGGCGGGCTGGAAGCGCTCACCGAGCACCTGCGCCTGCAACCGATCGAAAACGCCCACACCCTCGCGCGGCTGGGGCTGATCATGCGTCGCAGTGCACCGCGTTCGGCATTGGCCGAGGCGTGCTTTGCGCTGTATCAGAAATCGCAAATAGAGTCTTGATCGACGTCATCTATCGGCGCATCAGTACTGGCAATTAGACGCGACGCTTTGTCGCGCCTAGTCTAAACACTGATCAATCCGCCGGTGGTACGCCCCATGAACGCCCAGCGCCCAGCCTGCGCGGCGCCTGCTGCACAAACGCCCGCGTTGGCCGCCAGCCAGAGCTACCAGTATTGCACCCTCGAACACTCAGACGTCGCCAGCACCGCGCTGGCCGAAGAAGTGGCTTTGGCGATCGCCTATAACGACATCAGCCAAGCGGTGATGCTGGTGACGCCTACGGATCTGGAAGACTTTATCGTCGGCTTCAGCCTGGGCAGCGGCATCATCGCCGACATCAGCGATATCTATGACCTGAAGCTTAGCGGCTCGGGCTCTGCGCAATACGCCCAGGTACAGATCTCAAGCCGCGCTTTTTGGAACCTCAAACAGCAGCGTCGTCAGTTAGCGGGCACCAGCGGCTGTGGGTTATGCGGCGTAGAAGCCGTGGAACAGGCCCTGCCGGATCTGCAAGTGCTGGCCGGCGCGCCCCTGCCGCCTGCTGAGTGGCTCGACGGCCTGCGCCAGCGCATCAGCGCGTTCCAGCCTCTCGGCCAGCACAGCGGTGCGGTGCACGCGGCGGTGTTTATGAATAATCAGGGCGAATTGTTGCTCGGCCGTGAAGACATTGGCCGGCACAACGCGCTGGATAAGTTGATCGGTGCATTGGTCCGTCAACAAATTCCAACCGACGGCGGCGTGGCGATTGTCACCAGCCGTTGCAGCCTCGAATTGATCCAGAAAGTCCTGCGCGCGGGCATCCAGACCCTGGTCAGCCTGTCGTCGCCCACCGGCCTGGCCTTGCAATGGGCCCGTCGGCACAACCTCAATCTCATCCACCTGCCGCAGAAAAGTGCGCCGCGGGTCTACAGCCCTGCGATGGAGAACCAGCCGTGAGCAATCATCATCAAGCCGACCAAACCCCCACACCGCGCTATAAGCCCTACAAAGGCCCGGCTGGCGGCTGGGGTGCGCTGATCAGTGTGGCGCAGGCGTGGTTGACCAGCGATAACGCGCTGAAAAACCTGCGCATGATGCTCAAGACCAACCAGAATGGCGGCTTCGACTGCCCAGGCTGCGCTTGGGGCGACTCGCCGGAAAGCGGCATGGTCAAGTTCTGCGAAAACGGCGCCAAGGCCGTGAACTGGGAAGCCACCAAGCGCCGGGTGGATGCGGCGTTTTTCGCCAAGCACAGCGTGACGTCGCTGCTGGAGCAAAGTGACTATTGGCTGGAATACCAAGGCCGCCTGACCGAGCCGATGCGCTACGACGCCGCAACCGACCGTTACAAATCCATCAGTTGGGAAGCGGCCTTCGACCTGATCGGCCAGCACCTCAATGCCCTGCCCAGCCCGGACATGGCCGAGTTCTATACCTCCGGCCGCGCCAGCAATGAAGCCGCGTTCCTGTACCAACTGTTTGTACGCGCCTATGGCACCAACAACTTCCCGGACTGTTCGAACATGTGCCACGAAGCCAGCGGCGTGGCCCTGGCGCAAAGCGTGGGGGTCGGCAAAGGCACCGTGACCTTTGATGACTTCGAACACGCCGACGCGATTTTTGTGTGGGGCCAGAACCCCGGCACCAACCATCCACGCATGCTCGAACCCCTGCGCGAAGCGGTCAAACGTGGCGCCCAGGTGGTCTGCATCAACCCGCTCAAGGAGCGCGGCCTGGAACGCTTCCAGCACCCGCAGCACCCGCTGGAGATGCTCACCAACGGCGACAAACCGACCAACACCGCATACTTCCGCCCGGCGCTGGGCGGCGATATGGCGATCCTGCGCGGCATGGCCAAATTCCTGTTGCTGTGGGAACGCCAGGCGCAGGCCGAAGGCACCGAAACGGTGTTCGACCATGACTTCCTCAACGAACACACCGCCAATGTGCTGGAGTACCTGGGCCAGATCGACGATACCTCTTGGGAAGAGATCGTCGAGCAGTCAGGCCTGAGTCTGGTTGAAATCGAGCAAGCGGCGCGTATGTACGCCAAAGGCAAGAACGTGATCATGTGCTGGGCGATGGGTATCACCCAGCACCGCCACTCGGTGCCGACCATCCAGGAAATCGCCAACCTGATGTTGCTGCGCGGCAATATCGGCCGCCCGGGCGCCGGGCTGTGCCCGGTACGCGGCCACAGCAACGTGCAGGGCGACCGCACCATGGGTATTAACGAGCGCCCGCCGGTTGCGTTTCTTGATTCGTTGGAGCGCCGCTTCCAGTTTCAGGTGCCGCGCACCAATGGCCACAACGTGGTCGAAGCGATCCACGCCATGCTCGAAGGACGCTCCAAAGTATTTATCGGCCTGGGTGGCAACTTCGCCCAAGCCACACCGGACAGCACCCGCACCTTCGAAGCACTGCGCAACTGCGACCTGACCGTGCAGATCAGCACCAAGCTCAACCGCAGCCATCTGATGCACGGCAAAGAGGCGCTGATCCTGCCGTGCCTGGGCCGTACCGACATCGATATCCAGGCCGAAGGGCCGCAGGCGGTGACGGTGGAGGACTCGTTCAGCATGGTCCACGGCTCCAATGGTCAATTGCAGCCGCTGTCGAGCCTGATGAAGTCCGAGCCGGCGATTCTGGCCGGCATTGCCGCCGCGACCCTGGGCAGCCAGCCGGTGGACTGGAACTGGCTGGTGGCCGACTACGGGCGCATCCGCGATCTAATTGCCGACACCATTCCAGGCTTTAAGGATTTCAACGAAAAAATCAAAAACCCGGGCGGCTTCTACCTCGGCAATGCGGCCGGTGCGCGCAAATGGAACACGCCGTCGACACGCGCCAACTTCCGCCCGAACGTGCTACCCAAGGACTTGATCCACGAGCGCACCCACGCCACTGGCCGGGTGCCGGACCTGATCATGCAGTCGATGCGCTCTCACGATCAGTACAACACCACGATCTATGGCCTGGACGACCGCTACCGTGGAGTCAAAGGTCAGCGTGACGTGCTGTTCGTCAATGAAGCCGACATCATCCGTCTGGGCTTCAAGCCGGGGCAGAAGGCTGACATCGTGTCGCTGTGGGAAGACGGCCGTGAGCGTCGTGTGAAGGGCTTCACCCTGCTGGCATTTGATATTCCAGCCGGGCAAGCAGCCGCTTATTACCCGGAAGTAAACCCACTGGTGCCGCTCGAAAGCACAGGCGATGGCAGCCATACGCCAACGTCGAAATTTATAGCGATTCGTCTGGAAGCGGCGAGCGAGAGCGGTTTGATCATGTCGCGTTCGGCCTGATCGATCATTTCGGACACAAAAAAAGGCCGCTTTTGCATAAAAGCGGCCGTTCCGAAGTAGCTAAAGACTCGTAAAAAACACTTAAGTTCCCTATTCAAAACAGTAACTTAGAGAATTGTGTACAACTCGTGTTACTGGTCGGATTTCTATTGTCACAATGTCAATACAGCCTCAGGATCGCGCCGTCATCCCCTTGAGGTTTCCCGAATGAAGTTCTCCTCGATTCTCTTGTTGTCCCTTGGCCTGGTCAGTGGCGCAGCCATGGCCGGTGGCACCACCGAAGCCGGTGTGGGCGGCGCATTGGGCGGGGTTCTAGGTTCTGTGGTCGGCCAGCAGTTGGGCGGCAACACCGGTTCGACGATCGGCGCAGCCCTGGGCGGCGCGGGCGGTAGCGCGGTCGGCGCCGACAAACGTAGCCGTGGCGAAGCAGCCATCGGCGGCGCATTGGGCGCAGCGGGCGGCAACGTCGTAGGCCGCAGTGTCGGCGGCAGCACGGGCGCACTGATCGGCTCAGCAGCAGGCGGTGGCGCGGGCGGTGCCTTGGGCAATTACATGGGCAACAAGAGCGATGACGATGACCGTGGCTATCGTGGTCGAGACGACCGTCGCTACTACCGTGACGATCACCCAGGCCGTGGCCATGCTTACGGGCATCGCAAAAACAAGCACCACTACCGCCACCGTTGATTTCTTAAAACACAGCAAAATCCAATGTGGCAGGAGGCTGCCCCCTCCCACATTGGGTTTCTGCGGTCACACCACCAACCTCTGCAGCGCCTCGCGCAACATCCCCGGAATCGTCACCGGCTGGTTCGTCCTCCGATCCACAAACACATGCACAAAACGCCCCGCCGCACAGGCCTCCTCCTCGCCTGCTTTAAACACCGCCAACTCGTACTGCACTGAGCTATTGCCCAGCTTGCCTACGCGCAGGCCGATCTCAATGCACTCAGGGAAAGCGATCGACGCAAAGTAATCGCAAGACGAACTGACCACAAATCCAACCACTTCGCCGTCATGAATATCCAGCCCACCGTGTTCAATCAGGTAGCTATTCACCGCCGTGTCGAAGAAGCTGTAATAGGTGACGTTGTTAACATGGCCATACACATCGTTGTCGTGCCAGCGCGTAATGATCGGCTGGAAGTGACGGTAATCAGCACGTTGCGGCATTGAGTCAGGCATCGGCACCTCTCTTCGAATGGGCGTTACAGTTCGTTCAAATGGGCCTGGGCCCAGGCGCGAACCTCGGCATAGGGATAGTCTTCCAACGCGGCAAAACCGGGAATAGTTCGTGCTTTCAACTTGGTGAACAACGGCACGCTGATACCGCCCAGAAAGCGCGTCAGTCGCTCGGCGCCGGGCAGGTGGCCGGTGTGCTCATGATGCCTGTGGATAAAATCACCGCACAGCCCCATAAAGTTTTTATCCACAAGCGCCGGCAAACTCGGCGGCGGCGGCAGGTGCGCCACCTGGCCATGGCAGACCGAACAATGCCCGCAACGTTGAGGCGCGTTTTCATCGCCGAAATAGCGCGCCAGTCGCTGCCCCAGGCAGTGCTCGGTGGCGAACAGCTCCAGCATGGCGTGAATCCGCGCCACCTGCGCAATCTCGTGCTGCTTGAAGCCTGTGTATAACTCCTGGCTCAGCGCCTGTGGATCAAAGTCGGCATTTAGCAGGCTGTAGACTTCGGTCATCTGCTTGCTTTCCAGCTCGATCAGACCCTGCTCCTGAAAATAATCCAGGGCCTTCACCACACGACTGCGCACGGCATTGTGCTGCTGGTGGAGCGCATCGAAATCTACCGTCGCCCAGGTTTTTGCCCGCTTGCACACCTGGATGATCGCCGCGACAAACTGCTGCCGTTCACCGGAAAACCGCGCCAACAATGCCTCGGGCTCGACCAGGTACTTAAAGCGGTATTCGGCGTAGAACGCATAGCGCGGCGCGATTACGCCCCTGAGTTCCAGTTGCACAAGCAGCGTCTTGAGTGGCAGTTCGCGGATATTGCTGTGATCCGCCAATGACCTGAGCAAGAACTCCCACTGCCCTTCGCCGCGCGCTGCCTGCAACTGCTCCAGCACCCGCAGGATGCCTTCCTGTTCGGGCGTATCGCCGTATACAAAGTTTTCCAGCACATTGAGGCTGTCGCGGTTGGCCAGCACCAAACAGTCGGACGGCCGGCCATCGCGACCGGCGCGGCCGATTTCCTGGCTGTAGTTTTCAATGGATTTGGGCAGGTCGAAGTGCACCACATTGCGGATGTCACTTTTGTCGATCCCCATACCAAACGCGATGGTGGCCACGATGCAATTGGAGCGCCCTTCCATGAAGCGCTGCTGAATGCCCTCGCGCTTATCGTGGGGCAGACCGGCGTGATAAGCCTCGGCCTGGATGCCATGACGGTTCAGGTGTTCGGCAATCTGCTCGGCGGTTTTCTGCAGGGTGACGTAGACGATACTTGGCTGGCCGGCCCGCTCATTCATCCACTGGATCAACCTGCGACGCTTGTCTGCACCGCTCACCGGCTCGACTAACAGGTTAAGGTTGGGCCGGTAGAAGCCGGTGGTGACCACATCGTTCGCAGCAATGGCGAACTTCGTCTGCATATCGGCAATCACCTCGGGCGTCGCCGTAGCCGTCAGCAACAGCGCCTGTGGGATATTGAACTGACGCTGGTAGTCCGGCAGCTTCAGATAGTCCGGGCGAAAGTTGTGGCCCCATTCGGAAATACAGTGGGCTTCATCCACCACTAGCAGCGATATCCGCACGCTCTGCAGAAAGTTGCGAAAACGCTCGTTCTTCAAGCGCTCCACGGAAATCATCAGGATTTTCAATTCACCGGAACGCGCTCGGGCCATCACGTCATTGGCGTCCTCGCGGCTTTGCGCCGAATCGATACTGCCCGCCGAAATACCGTGACGCTGCAGGAAGCCCAATTGATCTTGCATCAGCGCAAGCAGCGGCGATACCACCAACGTCAAATGTGGCAGCAACACCGCCGACAGCTGGTAACACAGAGACTTACCCGATCCGGTCGGGAAAATGGCGGCGGCCGAACGCCCGGCCAGCACAGCGCTGACGGTGTCTTCCTGGCCCGTACGAAACTGTGGATAACCAAAGACCTGCTGGAGGGTGTCGTGCATAGGCTGTCACTCCATTGACCGCTGAAGGTGGCTTTAAAACGTAGTCCAGCCGGTTCAGCGAATCGAGAAAGGTCGCATGGAAAAACGAGACAGGATGATACACAGGGTACAGCCATGGCCTTGGGCCAAATTCGACAAGGGCGACTGTGGTTGTAGGAACACCACAAACAACTGTGGGAGGGTCACCCCCTCCCACAGTTGTTCAGAACAGAGCTAAGTGCTGAATCAGCGGTTCTGCACACGCTCAATCGCCGTGTCATATACCGGGTTAGCCTTCTGTTCCTTGGCCAACTGGTAGTGACGCAACGCGTCGGAGAATTGCCCGGCCGCTTCGTAGATCCGTGCGATGTTGTAGTAAGCACCGGCACGTACAGTCGCAGCGTTCGCACCAGTGGCCAGGGCGATGGCCTTGCGGTTGGCCCAGATCGACTCGGCGGTGTTACCGGCCTTCTGATAGGCCAAGCCCAGGTTGCCATAGGCTTTACCGAAGCTGTTATCCAGGTCGATGGCCTGACGGAACAACTCGATGGCCTGATCCAGATTGCCGGCCTGGTAGGCCGCTTCACCTTGCACGTTCAGACGTTTCGCATCCGCTTGTGCGGAGGAGCTAACGGCTACTGCCGTTACCGCGACGCTGTCATCCAGCAGCGGTTTGACTTCGTCGAGCACGTCCTTGGCGTCCACCTTTACACCGCTGAAGGTGTTGATGTCCTGGAAGTCACCGCTGCCGGTCATGCGGAACACGGTCCACAGGTTGCCGCTGCGGTTCTTCGGCACATAGTAAGTGCGCACCAGGGACTGGCCCATGTACACGAACACCTTGGCTTCGCTGTTGGACAGCTGGCGCGAGCCCGGATTGGCAATGTTGGTGAAGTCATGCACGGCATATACATAACTTTCGCCGTAGTGTTTTTTCTGCAGGGTGATGGTTTCCGGGCCATAACTGTCGACGTCGTCCACGTCCAACTCGGCGTCGGTACCCTGCTTGTTTTCGAAGTAGATATTGTTGCCTGGGAAGATCATGTGGGAATCGAGATCTTCCGGCGTCTTGCCCCAGGTCAGCACGACACGCAGGCCGTCGAGATTCTCCATAACCGGGCTGATCGCATAGGTCATGCCCGCGCAGGGACACTTGACCACCAGGTTGGAATAGCCAGGCTTTTTGATGATCAGCAGATTGCTCGCATCATCGGCGGCTTCGCTGGTCAGCGTCACTTGGCCTTGGGCGTTGGTGCGGCCCACCACGTTCTGTGCGCCATTGCGCTGCAGCAATACTTCGGCGTCGGCGATTTTCTGGTCCTTGACCACCGCACTGAGCACTTCGATCGGCAATTGCTCAGCCTGGATCGAAAAAGCTACCGCACACAATGACATCGCCGAAGCAACACGAAGCAAACCCATGCTTAACTCCCTTTAATTAGAGGGCGGAATCGCCCTACAAGATTTTGCGGTGAAACATACGCTGAATTCAGCCCGATGGCGGAGTATTTATACAAAATGTGACGTGGTTTTTATCCCGCCTTCCAGCTGACGCATTGCGCTACAATCAAGCCTTGCCACCCAGGAGGACGCTGCGATGAGCGAACTGACCTTTGAGCAGAAACAGGATCACTACCACAAGATCCGCCGTTCCAATTACCTGGCCAGCCTGCGCCTGGAAGGGTTCGAGACCCAACCGGCCGACGCCGACAAACCCCTGCCGACCCGCGAAGCCGTGCTTGCCAAGTACCGCAACACTCCACGCTGATGCTCGACAAATACGGGGTAGGCCAGGACCCGTACTGCTACCCCGGTAGCAGCGTCCTGCGCAATCGCCTCGATTTGCACGATGAACACAAACTGCACCAAGCCGAGCGGGAATTATCCGAAATTGCCGTGAGCAACCTTCCGCTCTTCCCTCCTCCCTACGACCTAGAACGCCTGCAATACCTCCACCGCACGCTGTTCAGCGACATTTACGACTGGGCCGGCGAACTGCGCAGCGTCAACATCCAGAAAGGCGACACCCTGTTCTGCACCCCGGAACGCATCCAGCCGGAAGCGGCAAAGATCATTCGGCATATGGAAGAGGCAAACTGGTTCGTCGGCACAAGCCAAGCCGAACTGGTGACACAAATCGCCGAAGCTTATGGCGACCTCAACGTCATCCATCCTTTCCGCGAAGGCAACGGCCGGGCGCAGCGAATTTTGTTCGAACAGATCATCGTAAATGCGGGGTTTTCGGTGAATTGGTGGCTGGTGAAACAGGCAGCATGGATACCGGCGAATATTGATGCCGTGGCGTGTGACTATCGGGGCTTGGAGGCGATTTTTGAGCGGTGTATCAGTAGACCTTTAGATCAGTGATTGTGGCCAAGCCCGGCTTCCACATTTGACCAGTTCTACCCGGTGCGTCGCTGCCTAGCCACGAATGCCGGAAACAGTTGTAGGAAATCACCGAACGCCACGACATCCCCTTCCCAAACTGCTCCAAACGCCTGCTTACCCCTCTATAGAATCTAGCCGTAACTGCATGAAAATAACGCGGTCTCTACTTTCTCGGCAGAACCCCGTGAACATCGAAAGGACTCAACACATCGGCCACTATGGCGTCACGTTCACAGTGATGCGCTTCACTGTTGTGCCTGAAAATCGGAATGCTTTAGCCAATCTATGTGTGCGCGAAGCAAAAACGCGAGCACGGCAAGTGCGTGATCAGATAAGCAGGTTGTACGAAAAAATGCTGGCCAGAGACTTGCCGTGCGATATGGCGGTGGCGGTTTCCTTTCCGTTAAGTCGGAGTCAGGCCGATCGGCTAAACGACCAAAACGTGCTCATCAAACAAATATTCTCCGGTGCGGTGAAAGCGCCGGGGGTTGCGGTTTCAACAGTCGCCGCGGGCTTCGTTGGCGATTCGATTTCCGGCAAGCTTCGCAGATATCACGCAGGAGACATCATCATCGGTCTGGATGCCAGTGTGAAAGGAGGCATAGGGCCTCAGCGGTCAATACTTTCAATGCATGTCTACTCGGGCGAGTCTTAGTAACATGGCCCTTTATCTTCAATTCGCTTCTTTTCTCATTATCTATTGGGTGCTGCACTATCACATAACAGACCCTCTGCTCAGAAAGCGCTTCGCTGTCACTTGCCTCATAACAGGCCTTATTTTGACGTTCCTCCTACCCTACGTAGCAGTGATCCTCAGAATGCCGTTCCTGCCTGTCTTTGTGTTCTTGGTGGGCTTAGCGCTCTTCATCACTCGAAACAAATACCGCCTACAACGCAACCATCCTCCTCACCCACTCTTGAGTGCGCCCATCATGAACCTCGCCCCCAACTTCCCCGAAGACCCCGTTATGCAGCAACTCTTGCAATTGCTGCACGAAGAAATCGGTCTACCTAAACACAAGACCATCCGCCTGCAAACCTCACTTAATTTCGACTTGGGCTGTGACGGCAGTGAAGCCAAGCAGCTTATGGAAGCACTGGAGCAGGAGTTTGCCCTCGACCTGGGCGACTACGACACTTATCGCTACTTCAACCCACCGGTCTTTGACGTGTTCCTCAAACGTCGCAGCAAAGGGCATGGCGACAAGGTCCCGCTAACCATTGGCATGCTCTACCTGGCCATCAAAACCCACAGCTGGGACACGCAAACACTGGAAAATCTGAGCTGAGCGCAAAACACCAAGCCTTCCCACAAGGGTATCTTCGCCAGCCTGACGCCCATAAAAAATGTCCGCTGTCAAGTCGTTAGTGCGGACATGCAACGGTACGAAAGGTCTTGTGGGGCAATAGGTTAGGCCAGATTTCGGCCTCGGTGTGCTCTTACCGCGTTTTGAGCTAGGTGCCGCATAGGCGCTTCGCGGAAGCAAGCCTAGGAGCGGCGGAGCGGGCAAGGTCGCACCGCCATCATAGCCCGGCCTATCGCAAGCCACCGCTCAAAGCGAAAGCGCAGCCCTTGGGCTGCGCTTTCATCGTGGGCGGATGGTAGAGGCGTCCGCATCGTCAACTCGGCTTCGGCGGGGCGGCCTTGCCTGCCCCTCCTTTTCTGAATTCCCGATCCCCCGCCATGAACGCTTCCAGCATGTGCGGGATCAGCGTCGCCGCGTCGACTGCCTCGCCATACGCCTGCGCGTGCAGCGCGGCGTAGCGGTCGAGGTCGGTTTTAAGACTGGCCGGGCAGGCAAAGGTGAGCTTGACGCTTTCGGTCTTGGGCAGCGGCCCCAGCCGCAGCTTCTTGGTTGTGCTCATCGTGAAGTCCCCCGATTGAAGAACAGCGGCTGGTACGGCCGCAACACCAAGTCGCGGTTGACGATGATCCGCACCGGCAGGCCGGGCCGTTGGGTCAAGGTGGGCTGGATGTTGAGGTTGCGCCGGGTCACTTCCTGGCCGATTTGATTCACCGTGTCCTGCAAACTGTCACGCCCGGCGATGATGACGCGATCGCCATCTTGTCGATTCTCCGGCGCGGCCAGTTCGGCGCCGACGCCCAGCAGGGTCGTCAGCGCCGCACCGGCAAAGATGCGGCCCCAGTGGTAGTCCACATCGTCTTCCAGGCCGGCATAGCCGGCCGGATCTGCGCCGGCCAGATTGTCGAGCGTCAACGAAGACGTGTCCGGCAGAATGATCCGATTCCAGACGACTTGAACGCGGCTCTGCCCGTAACTGACCTGGCTGTTGTATTTGCCCAGGATGCGCGAACCCTGCGGGATCAGCAGGAAACGCCCGGTGGCCGTGTCATAGACCGGCTCTGTCACAGTGGCGATCACGTCGCCGGGCAAGTCCGACTTGATGCCCGTCACCAGCGCTCCGGCAACCACCGTTCCGGCCATGACCTGATACGGCGAAGCCGGCAGGGTCAGGTTGCCGGAATTGCGGGTTTCCGTAGAGCCGCCTTTCAGGAAAGCCTCCTTCTGGTCTTGCCGGTTCTGCACGGCGGTCGGATCGGCAGGCTGGGCCGCCGTCGAGGCCGGCCCGGCGGCCATCGGGTCGAACGCCGCATTGGCGGCGAAGCCCGGCGCGGTGGCGGCCTGCGACTGCGCGACCGGCGCGGCCGCCTGCGCACCCGAGCGGAAGAACACGGACGATGCTGCGGCAGCTTCGGCTTCCTTGCGCAGCGCATCGTTCGGGTCGTGGCCGGGAGCCGCGTAGGCGGCTGTCACCGGCTGCTGCGACTTCACGATGGCCGGGCCGAGGTCGCCCGGCAGCGGCGGCCCCAGCTCGGGTACATCGTGCGGCAAGGCTGGCGGCAGCTTCGAGTAGTCCGTCGGTAGCGCATCCAGCCCTTCGGACTTCGAGACGCGATCGACGTTGTAAAGCTCGGTTTGCTCGCCCGTACCGCGCCGATGCGGTTGCAGCGACCAGATCGTGGCCCCAAGCACGGCGACCGACAGGCCGCCCGCGAGGATGGCCAGCGTGCGCCGGTTCAGGCGCGTGACCGGACGCGGCTGGGCACGCAGCGCCACAGCCTCGGGCGCCACCTTGCCCGCCGGCGGAGCGGCGAGGTCGGGAGTGTCATCCTGGCTCATGGTCAGTTCCTCCGCGCCACGCCATCGGTGCGCTCGATCCGCACCACGTCGCCGCCATCGCCGCCCAGCCGCAGTTCGGCCGCGCCGAACAGGCGATCCACGATGTAGTACGGCGAGCGGAAACGATAATTCACCAGTTGCCCGTCGCCCTGCACGCCGATGACGAACAGCGGCGGCAGCTCGCCCTGGGCAATGCCCGCCGGAAACTGGATATAGACCTTCTCGCCGTCATCGAAGGCACGCAGCGGCTTCCACGGCGGGTTGCTGCCCGATACCGCGTAACGGAAGCGGATCTTCTCCAACGCCAGGCCGGTATCGACTGGCGCGGCGGCGCTGGCCGCCTGCGACTGGCGCTGCAAGGCCAGCATCCGGTCGCGTGGATAGTCCCAGGATACCGAGGCCATCCATGCCTTTTCCGTTGAGGTCAGCTCCAGCAGGTAGGTGCGCCGGCTGGTGGTGATGACCAGATTGGTTTTCAGGCCCGAGCGGATGGGCTTGACCAGCACATTAACGCGCAGCGCGTCGCTGCTGCCGCTGGACGTGTCGCCCACGATCCAGCGCACGGTATCGCCGGCGGCGACCGTCACCAGTTCCTCGCCCGGCTGGAGCGAAACCACGGTCACGCGCCCCGGCGAGGCATAGACCTGATAAAGCGCACCATCGGTGAAAGGCCACACCTGGATAGCATTGACGTAGCCCTCGCGTGTGGGTGCGATGCGTGCCTCGGCGTTGGCACGGGAAACACGTACCTTCTCGTCGGCTGGCTCCGGCGCAGCCGGGGCCGCATCGACCTCCGGCAGTGGCTTCAACTGCGCCGGCAACGCCAGCGGCTCGGGGACGGCGACGACTTCCACCGGCGCGAGCGGTTCGGGCAGCGGCTGGGCCAGCACTGGCTCATCAAGTGAGATGGTCGGCGGCGGCTTGCCCTGCGAGGCGCAGCCCGCGAGGGCAAGCAGGATCAACGGCAAAGCGTGAAAGCGGAAAGGCAGGTTCATGGCTTGGCTCCTTCGGAAGAATCCAGTTCGCGGCTCCACGACAGGCCGTTGACGTAGATACCCAACGGGTTCTTGCGCAGGCGCTGTTCGGTGCGCGGGGTTTGCAGGACGGTGGAAAGCACGGCGTTCCAGCGTTCGGTGCCAGCGGGTGCGCCATTGACGAACCGTTGCTCCGTCCAGCGCACGTTGAAAGACGTGTCGCTGGCACGCACCACGCTGGTGATCTGCACCGTCACCGATTCCTTGCCGATGCGAGCGAATGGATCATTGGTGCGGGCGTAGTCGTTGAGCACGGCCGCGCCCCGGTCGGTGGTGTAGTAGTAGGCATCGAGCCAGTTTTGCCGCACGACGATGGGGTCGATGGACAGCGAGCGCACCAGGCTGACGAAGCGTGCCAGGTGGTGCGCGATCTGCGCATCGGCGGGCCGGTACGGCGTGGCGGCCTCGCCCACGGCGCGAACCTGTCCGGCCTGATCGACCTCGATGACGTAAGGCGTCACGATGGACTGCGCCGAGCGCCATACCAGGCCACCGGCCATCAGTAGCGCGAGCACCAGGCAGCCGAAGGCCATCAGCCGCCAGTTCTTGGCCTGCACGCGGGCCGAGCCGATACGCTCGTCCCACACCTGGGCGGCGGCTTGATACGGGGTGGCAGGCTGCGGCGTATCGGCGTAGCGCACCTGCGGTCGTTTGAATCGCATGGGTGTTCTCCTTGAGGGTCAGGTATCGGAATCGCGCAGGCTCGGGCCTTGCCCTGAGCCGCCGCCGTCGCCACCGCGCAGCGTGTGGGCGGTGGTGGTCGCGGCATGGGTGATCTGCTGGCGGCGGTGCATCCGCTTGGCCCAGGCGGGTTGCTCTTGCTTCTGCGAGTTGGCAGCGCCGTCTGCGGCCTCGCTTGCGGCGGATTGGCCCGCCGCGGCTGCACCGGCATCGTCCGAAGATCCGTTCCAGCCGGCACGAAAGGAACTGGTCATCTTCTGCCCTGCTGCGGAAGCACCAGAAGCGACGCGGCGGCTGGCGGCCTGTGCGCTGGTCTTGGCGACATTGCCAAGGCCAGCCGCCGCGCCTTTGGCCCCGCCGCCCGCAGCGGTGGAACCCGCCTGGAACGCCGACCGCGCGTTGCCAGCCGCTGAGGTGGCGGCACGCGCCCCGGCACCGGCCAGCTTCGCGGCGGCTGGCGCCATGCGTGCCCCGGCGGCTACGGCGGCGCCCACGCCGGTCGCGGCGGCACCGATGGCGACGCCCGTGCCGACAGCGCCGACAGCAGCACCGGCCATCGCGCCCGCGCCAAGCTGAGGCGCACCGGACACCAGGCCGGTGGCGATGCCGGGGCCGAAGATGCCCAGCGCCAGCAGCGCGAGCGAGGCCAGCATCACGACCAGCGCATGGTCGATGGATGGTTCATCGGGATGCGCTTGGAACTCGGCGAACAGACCCGAACCGATGCCGACGATGACGGCCAGCACCAAGACTTTGATGCCCGAAGACACCACGTTGCCGAGCACCTTTTCCGCCAGGAAGCTCGTCTTGTTCCACAGCGCGAACGGCACCAGCACGAAGCCGGCGAGCGTGGTCAGCTTGAACTCGATCAGCGTGATGAAAAGCTGCACCACCAGCACGAAGAAGCAGAGGATCACCACCAGCCAGGCGAGGAACATCACCACGATGGGGTCGATGTTCACGAACACCTCGGGGAACCCGGCCATGTCCCCGATCTGTTCCAGAATCGGTGCTCCTGCGTCAATGCCGGTTTTCGCCAGCCGCCCCGGCTGAAGAAAATTCTCCATCGTGATGGCCGATCCGGTGGCCGTGATTCCCAGGCCGGCGAACGAGCGGAACACGATGCTCGCCAGCCAGTTGAAGTTGCCGATGATGTAGGCGAAGGCGCCGACGTAGAGCACCTTGCGCAGCAGCTTGGCGATCACGTCCTCGCCCTGGCCGGTGGCGTGGCTCATGGCCCAGTACAGTCCCGCGATCGTCATGTCGATGACGATGAGCGTGGCGGTGAGAAACGCCACTTCGCCTTGTAGCAGCCCGAAGCCCGAGTCGATGTAGCGCGAGAACGTATCGAGGAAACGGTCGATGATGGTCACGTCGTTCATGGCGTGTTCTCCGGCGAGGTGAGCGGCGCTGGCATGTCGTCGGTGGGCGTGTCGAAGCTCGGCGGAATCGGCGGCAGTTCGGCCAGCGATTCGTATTCGTCCGGCCCGGTGTGGCCGGCGAAGAAGCGTCGCCGGAAGGCTTCGGCGGCGGCGCGGCAGGCGTCCTCGCCTACGGTTTGCCGATCAGCCGCGCATTGCCCGCGTAGCTCCTTGAGCCGCACGGGGTCGGCGGCCAGGGCGTCGGCCAAGTTCTCGACCGGCTGCTGGCCGCAAGCGGTCAGCAGCACGGCCAGCAGGACGGAAGCGCATCGCATGGCCGCCCCCCGTCAGTTGTTGTAGAAGTTGACGGACTGCGGCGTGTACGGTGTGCCGGTGCCGAGGAAGCGCCGCCGCACTTCGCGGGCGCGTTCGGTCGCCGCCGCCTGCCGCGCCAGTTCCAGCGAAGCGGCCCGGTCTTGCGTGATCTGGAGCTGCTGCGCCTGGATCGACTGCTTGGCCTGCAAGGCGAGAAGCTGATTCGTCGCCTGCATGGCTTGCAGCGCGCCGGTGGCCGACTGGCTCTGGCTCACGAGGTCGGCCAGCGCACTTTCGTCTTGAGCAAGGTTTTGCGACACCTGCGCCTGCATCCGCATCGCGGTGTGCAGACCGTTCAAGGTGTTCTGCCAGCGTTCGCGGGCGTCCTGCGCCATGCGGTCGCCGCTGATAGTGGCGGCATATTGCTCCGGGTACAGGCGGGCGAACGTGGCGTCCATGCTCTGCACGTCGTAGGCCAGGCCGCGTGCCTCGGCGATCAGGCGCTCAGTGGTGGCGAGCGTCGAGCGCAGCCGATTGACGATGTTGAAGTCCAGCTTCGCCAGATTGCGCGCCTGGTTCATCAGCATCTGCGCTTCGTTCTGGAGCTGGTTGATCTGGTTGTTGATCTGCTCCAGCGTGCGGATGGCTGTCAGCGTGTTCTGCACGAAGTTCGACGGGTCGAACACCGTCAGCGCGGACGCGGGCTGCACGGCCAGCAGCGATACCGACAGCACGGCGGCGAGCGAGACGGACAGCAAACGGGGCTTAGTCTTCATGGTGAAACCTCCAGTGGTTGGGAGTTGAGAAACGAAGCGGCCGCCGGTGAGGACGGCAGCAGGTCGGCGGCCCAGTCGAGGCCGCGATGGCGCAGCCACGCGCCGGTGAAGCCGGGGGCGCCGGCCTGCGTCAACACGCGGTCGATGTCGCGTTGGTCTTGAGGGGTGGATGCGCCCGCGAAGGCGAGCGCCAACGGCCCCAGGTCGAGGTCGAATAGGCGGTTGCCGAGACGCGACTGGTAGTAGTAGTCGCGCTTGGGCTGCGCGGTGGCGACGATCTCGATCTGCCGGCTGTTGAGCCCGAAACCCTCATAGATCGTGCGAATCTGCGGCTCGGTCGCCTGCGGGTTAGGCAAGAAAATCCGACTGGCGCAGCTCTCGATGATCGCGGGCGCGATGGTCGAGTCCTTGATGTCTGCCAGGCTCTGCGTGGCGAAGATGACGCTGACGTTCTTTTTCCTGAGCGTCTTGAGCCATTGCCGGATGCGGGCCGCGAAAGATGGCTCATCGAGGAACAGCCAGGCTTCATCCAGAATCAGCAGCGTGGGCGCACCATCGAAACGCTCATCGAAGCGGGCGAACAGGTAGCGCAGCACCGCTTGCACGGCGGCGGGGCTGTGCATCAGTTCTTCCATCTCGAAGCCCTGCACGTCGGCCATGCCCAGCCGGTCGCGGTCGGCGTCCAGCAGCTTGCCGTGGGCGCCGCCAAGCACATAGGGCGACAGCGCTTGCCGTAGCGCGTTCGATTGCAGCAGCACGGAAAGCCCGGTCAGCGTGCGCTGTTCCACCGGCGCACCGGCGAGGCTACCCAGCGCCGACCAGATGGCTGCCTTCTCGTCGGGGCCGACGGTCACGCCTTCGTGCAGTAGCCGGCCTTCCACCCATTCAGCCGCCCAGGTGCGGTAGCCCTCGCTGTCGATACGGGCCAACGGCTGAAAGGCGATGCCGCCATCGGCGCCGAGGTCGTAGTGTTCGCCGCCGAGGCCGAGGATGGTGGCACGCATGGAGCGGCCCATGTCGAAGGCGAAGATCCGCGAGCCGAAGTAGCGCCGGAACTGCATGGCCAGAATGGCAAGCAGTACCGACTTGCCCATGCCGGTCGGCCCGGCGACCAGTGTGTGGCCCACGTCGCCGATGTGCGTGACCAAGCGAAAAGGCGTCGCGCCATCGGTGCGGGTGACGATCAGCGGCGGGCCGTCCAGATGGTCGTTCTTCTCCGGCCCGGCCCACACCGCCGACAGCGGCATCATGTGCGCCAGGTTCAGCGTCGAGACGATGGGCTGGCGCACGTTCGCGTAAGCGTTGCCGGGGATGGACGACAGCCAGGCATCGACCGCGTTCAAGGTTTCGGGAATCGTCACGAAGCCCCGACCCTGGATGACGCGCTCCACCATGCGCAGCTTCTCGTCGGCCACTGCCGGGTCGGCGTCGAGCACTGTCACCGTGGCGGTGAGATAGCCGAACGCGACTTGATCGCTGCCCAACTCCTGCAAGGCCGCATCGGCGTCGGCGGCCTTGTTGCTGGCGTCGGTATCCACCAGCGGGCTTTCCTGCTGGAAGATCGTTTCGCGCAGCAGTGCGACGACGTTCTTGCGCTTGGCGAACCACTGGCGGCGCAGGCGGCCGAGTTCCTTTTCGGCCTCGGCTTTGTCCATGCAGAGAAAGCGTGTGCTCCAGCGGTAGCCAAAGCCCAGGCGGTTGAGGTCGTCCAGAATCCCCGGCCAGGTCGAGGTCGGAAAGCCACGCACCGACACCACCCGCAGGTGCTGGTCGCCCAGCATCGGCGCAAGGCCACCGACCAGGGCGCAGTCGGCCAGTAGCGCGTCGATATGGAACGGTACTTCGGGTACGCCGAGCCGGTAGCGCCGCGTCGAAACCGTCGCGTGCAGGCCGGTCAGCGTGTCGTCGTCATCGAGCCAGGCGATTTCCGGCATCACGCCATCGAGCAGATCGAACACGCGATCGGTTTCAGCCACGAAGGCATCGAGCCGACCACGCCAGTCCACGCCGTCGCCGGGCGAGTTCTCGTAGAGCAGCTTGGCAGCGCGGGCGCGCGATTCCTCCGGCGGGAGAAACACCATCGTCAGGTGATAACCGCTCTCGAAGTGATGGCCCGATTCCTCGAAGGCGGCGCGGCGTTCCTCGTCCACCAGCCAGGACAGCGGCTCGGGAAAATCCGAGTGCGGATAGCCCGCAGCCGGTCGGCGCTCGGCCTCGATGAACAAGGCCCAGCCCGAACCCAGGCGGCGCAGCGCGTTGTTGAGCCGCGCGGATGCGGCGATCAACTCGCCTTGCGTGGCGCTGTCCAAGTCCGGCCCGCGAAAACGTGCCGTGCGCTGGAAAGAGCCATCCTTGTTCAGCACAACGCCCGGCGCGATCAGCCCGGCCCAGGGAAGCCAGTCGGCCAGCAGCGCGGGCCGCTGGCGGTATTCGGCAAGGTTCAGCATGGCATCGTCCTCACACGTCCAGCAGCGGCTTGTGCTTGATGTGCCGGGCGAAGACCTGCATGAACTGCGGATCGACACGCGCGCCCCATACGGCCAGCGAATGGCCGACGATCCAGAGCACCACGCCGGGAATCCACAGTTGCAGGCCCAGCCCCACGGCGGCGGCCAGCGTGCCGTTCGCAATGGCGACCGTGCGCGGCGCACCACCAAGCAGGATTGGCTCGGTCAGCGAGCGATGCAGCGGCACCTCGAAGCCGGGAAGATCGTTGGCCGTGCTCATACGACGGCCCCGCCGGAGAAGCTGAAGAACGACAGGAAGAACGAGGACGCGGCGAACGCAATGGACAGACCGAAGACGATCTGGATCAGTTTGCGAAAGCCTCCCGACGTGTCGCCGAAGGCGAGCGCGAGGCCCGTGGCGATGATGATGATGACCGCGACGATGCGTGCGACCGGCCCCTGAATCGACTCCAAGATCGACTGCAACGGCCCCTCCCACGGCATCGAGGAACCGGCGGCCTGCGCCGTATCCGCCAGGAACAGCAGCAGTGCGGCCAGCAGCAGCCCCTGCCCCGCAGGGCGCGCGAGGCTGCGCAGCCGCATGAGACCGGACAGGTGGGGAAGCGGATTTACGGAAAAGCGGAAAGCATGGGCGTGTGTCATGGCAGTTCTCCAGGTTGGTCAGGGGACGGGGGAAGCGCAGCGGCGTCGGCTGCGAGCGGAAGCGGGATCAATTCGGGAAACGGCGTTTCCAGCGCGTCCGCCAGGCGATAGCCGGTGCCGTCGAAGCCGACGACACGGGCGATGGTTTCGACGTGGCGCTTGCGGCCACGTCCGGCGATGTGGATGACGACGTTGACCGCCTCGGCGATCAGCGCCCGTGGCGGATTCACTGCGACTTCGAGGATCAACTGTTCGAGGCGCAGCAAAGCGCCTAGCGCGGAACCGGCGTGGATGGTGGCGATGCCGCCGGGGTGGCCTGTTCCCCACACTTTGATGAGGTCGAGGGCTTCGCCGCCGCGTACTTCGCCGACGACGACGCGATCCGGGCGCAGGCGCATCGTGGCGCGCACCAGTTCCTGCATCGACACCACGCCCGCACGGGTGCGCAGCGGCACATGGTCACGGGCTGCGCATTGCAGCTCGATGGTGTCTTCGAGCACCAGCACGCGGTCGCCGGTGGCGGCGATCTCGGCCAGCAAAGCGTTGGCGAGGGTGGTCTTGCCGGTACTGGTGCCGCCGGCGATCAGTACGTTCTGGCGCTCGCGCACGGCGCGGCGCAGGAAGTCCGCCTGGCCAGCGGTCAGGATGCCGTCGGCCACATACTGATCCAGGCCGATGATGTTCACGGCACGCTTGCGCAGCGCGAAGGCCGGGCCGGGAGCGGCTGGCGGCAAGATGCCCTCGAAGCGTTCGCCCGTCTCCGGCAGCTCGGCGGTTAGCAGCGGCTGGCCGCGATGCACTTCCGCACCGACGTGCGCAGCCACCAGGCGGATGATGCGTTCGCCATCGGCTTCGGGCAGTTCCACGCCCAGCGGTGCGCGGCCCGACGACAGCCGATCCACCCATAGGGTGCGGTCGGGGTTGAGCATGATTTCCACCACGTCCGGGTCTTCGAGCGCGGTGGCAATCAGCGGCCCCATTGCCGTGCGCAGCATCTGGATTCGTCGATCCAGTGAGGTTGCGGCGGACGAACGAGGTTGAGGCGGGATCTGCGGAACGGCGCTCATGAGGCCCGCTCCCGCGCTTCGGCCAGCGCCACCGCGTCATCCAGTCGCATCGGGTCGGGATGCAGCTCCTCCACCACGTCGCGCACCAGGCTGCGCCCGCGCAGCAGATGGCGGCCGAGCTGTTCGACGAACTGCTCGAAGCGTGCCTTGCCCTGGGCGCGAGCCGCTTCTTGATGGGCCTCGGGAACCGGCGTGCTGACGGTGAGGAAGTAGCGGATGAACAGCGCCAGCGTTTCGATCTGGATGTTCTGGTCGCGCTCCAGGCGTTCGGCCTGCCGTGACAAGCGATCCAGTCGCTTGGCGATGGCGGCCTCGCGCTGGTCGCCTGCGTCCGGCGACAGCCAGGACGCCAGCGCCGCCGCGACGATGGACGACTTGGACACGCCTTTCTTGGCGGCCAGTTCTTCCAGGCGCTTGGCGTGCTCGTGCTGAATGAACAGGTTGAGGCGGTATTGGCTCATAAGTCGATTCCGTCGTTGGGGTCGAGGGAAGCCAGCCGGGCCGTGCGCTGCATGGCCGGGTCGAGCTGGCCGGGAAGCGGCAGCGGCAGGTCGTCGTCATCGAGCAGCGCGAGGTCGGAAGCGTGTGCGTCCGGCTCGGGGTCGTAGGCGACGGTTTCGGAGAGTTCGGGCTGGCGGCGCAGGCCGCCGTCGTCGGCGCCGCCGGGGTCATCGGCGGATGCCGTGGCCAGCGCCACAGGCACGGTCGGGATCGCCAGGTCGCTCCAGTCGTCGAGCCGCGATGGCGGCGCGTCGGCGTACTGCCCGGCTGCCAGCGTGGGCGGCGGTAGTACGCGGCGCTTGAAGTTGGCGTCGGCGTAGTAGCGCAATTTCTTCGCCTTGATCGGCGCGACGCTGGACACCATCACCACCGATTCGTCTGGCGGAAGCTGCATCACTTCGCCAGGCGTCAGCAGTGGCCGTGCGGTTTCCTGCCGTGACACCATCAGATGGCCCAACCACGGCGCGAGCCGGTGGCCGGCATAGTTGCGCTGCGCACGCAGTTCGGTAGCCGTGCCCAGGGTTTCGGAAATGCGCTTGGCAGTGCGTTCGTCGTTGGTCGCAAACGTCACGCGAACGTGGCAGTTGTCGAGGATGGAATGGTTCTGCCCATACGCCTTGTCGATCTGGTTCAGGCTCTGAGCGATGAGAAAGCTGCGGATGCCATAGCCGGCCATGAAGGCAAGCGCGGACTCGAAGAAGTCCAGGCGGCCCAACGCCGGGAACTCGTCGAGCATCAGCAGCAGTTTGTGGCGACGGGCGATGCCGTCGGAACCGTCGAGCGATTCGGTCAGCCGCCGCCCGATCTGGTTGAGGATCAGCCGAATCAGCGGCTTGGTACGGCTAATGTCCGAAGGCGGCACCACCAGATAGAGCGATACCGGATGCTCGGCGGAAATCAGGTCGGCGATGCGCCAGTCGCAGCGCGACGTGACTTCGGCCACGGTCGGGTCGCGGTACAGGCCGAGAAACGACATGGCGGTGGAGAGCACACCCGACCGCTCGTTGTCCGACTTGTTGAGCACTTCACGCGCAGCGGATGCGACAACCGGGTGCGGTGCGTCGCCCAGGTGCTTGGTCGTCATCATCCGGTGCAAGGTCAGCTCGAATGGGCAAGCCGGGTCGCTGAGGAAGTTGGCGACGCCGCGCAGCGTCTTGTCCTCGCTGGCGTAGAGCACGTGCAGGATGGCTCCGACCAGCAGTGCGTGACTGGTCTTTTCCCAATGGTTCCTGCGTTCGAGCGCCCCGTCTGGATCGACCAGAATGTCCGCCACGTTCTGAACGTCGCGCACTTCATGCGCGCCGCGCCGGACTTCCAGCAATGGGTTGTACGCGGCCGACTTCGCATCGGTCGGGTTGAACAGCAGGCAATGCGAGAAGCGCGAGCGCCAGCCGGCCGTCAGCGTCCAGTTCTCGCCTTTGATGTCGTGGATCACGACGGACGCAGGCCAGCTCAACAAGGTGGGCACCACCAGGCCCACGCCCTTGCCCGAGCGTGTCGGCGCGAAGGTCAGGACGTGCTCCGGGCCTTCGTGCCGCAGGTACTGGCCGCGATGCAGGCCGAGGAAAACGCCGTCGGGTTGGGTCAGCCCGGCTTTGCGAACGTCATCCGCATCGGCCCAACGTGCAGAGCCGTAGGTGGTGACAAGGCGCGATTGCCGCGAGCGCCATACCGACATGGTGATGGCGACCACAACGGCAACCAGGCCGCTGCCGCCCGCGATGGCACCGCCCACGTCGAAGACATGCGGCGCGTAGGCATCGAAGAAGAACCACCACTCAAAGAGTCGCCAGGGGTGATAGACCGGCGTTCCAAAGAAGTCGAACCACGGCGAGCCAAGGCGTAGTTGATAACCCAGGGCGGCGGCTGTCCATTGCGTTGCACTCCACACACCGGCGATCACGATGCCGAAGACGGCGGCGATCTGCCCGAACAGCACGCCCTGAGCTTGCATTGACTGGCCTCCGATATTCCCTGCGCTGATTCCTCATCCAAATGCGGCACAAGGACGTGCCGCATAGCGCGAGGATCAGTGCCGGGTCAGTGCCGGTCAAAGACTGTTATCGGAAGCAAGATGATGAAAAAAGCATCGTTTCAGGCTGTGTAGAACCCAATAAAAACGCCGCAGGCGCGGGCGCACTGCGGCGTGTTGGCAAAGAAGAACAGTTTTTTTGCGACGGACTGGTAATCAGAACTTCGGTGGTGTTTCCGGTGGTGTGTAGGGCGTTGTTCCATCGCCATAGAATCGTTTGCGTGTGGCTTCGGCCACTCGATTGCACAGCACTTCGCCCAGCGTCGCGCGGTCGATCTTGCATTGCTGACGCAGCTCCTTCAACCGCGCCGGATCGGCGGCCAGTCCCTCCACGGTAGGCACGTTGGCCTGCTTGGGTGCCTCCGATGGGCCGCAAGCGGCCAGCAGTACGGTCAGCAGGAACGGAATGGATTTCTTCATGGCTCGATTTCCTCCTGGGGGGCAGGTTCAGGTGGCGGTGCTGGCTTCACTCCTTCGGGCAACTCGATGGCCCGCACTCGCTCGATAAACCGGGACAACACTTCCGAAGTCTCGCCTTCACGCCGAAGAAGGTAGGTCTTCAGCATGGGGGAGCGACCCGCCAAGGGGCGGGCCACCACGCCGGACTCCCGGCTTGCGGTGATATGCGGCCCGGAGGTCAATCCCAAGGCAAAGCCCGCAGAAACCACCACCATCATCAGATCGAGCGAGGCGACGCGCTCACAGATCAGGGGTTCCCGCCCAGCGTGGCGCAGCACCCGCTCAACCTGTCTCGCGTGGCCCTCGCACGCCTGCGGGTCGCATAACACCAATGGAAAATGCAGGACTTCATCCAAGGGAATGCGCTTGTACCTGAGCAAATGGTGTCGTGCAGGTACGGCCACCATCATCGGGTCACTCCACACTGCTTCTGCTGCAATGCCTTCCCCCACTTCATCCGACTGCGCAAAACCTATGTCGTACAGATCATCGTGCAATCCCTTGATCTGCTGTGACAGTGGCACCTCAAAAAGTCGAATATCAACTTCGGGTTCTTCCTGCCGACAGATCGCTAGCAAAGTCGGTAGACGCGATGGAGTAATGCTGTCGGATAAGCTGATGCGCAACTGCCCATGAAATCCGTTGGCCGCTGCCTTCACGCTGTCGCGGGCCTGCTGCAAGGTGCCGAAGATGCGCGGTACATGCTCCAGAAACAGCTTGCCCGCCCGCGTCAACCTTGTGCTGCGACTGGTACGGACGAACAATTGCTCACCCAGGTCTTCTTCCAGTTCCTTGATGGTGCGTGACAGCGGCGACTGCTCAATATGCAGTCGCTCGGCCGCACGCGCGAAGTGGAGTTCTTCGGCAACGGCGAGGAAACAGCGCAGGTGACGTAACTCCATAGCTCAGTATCCTCGTCCAGATTCCAGCATCAGTGCGATTCGGCTCGAACTCGCCCTGCGGTCGGAGCGCGACGCAGGACCAGCAGTTGCACCAGCGTGCCCAAGGCCGCAACGATGCCCGCACCGCTGGCCAGCAAGCTTACCGGCCACTGCTGGAGCAGCAGCACGCCGCCCAGCGCCGCGCCGATGGCACTGCCCAGGTACAGCGCCGATTCGTTGAGCGCCACGGCCAGATTGCCATCGCCTTGCTGCTCGCGTGCATGGATCAGTTCGTTGTTCTGCGGCACCTGCAGCGCCCAGCCCACCGCGCCCCAAACAGCGATCGGCAGCATCACCAACCATGCGCCCAGTGCAGCCGTAGCCGGCAGCAGGAACAGCGCCACGGCCAGAATCGCCATGATCCACAAGGTCAACAGCGGCCCCTTGACCCGATCCACCAGCGGCCCGATCAGGAAGCTGCCGAGCACGCCACCCACACCCCACACCCATAGGTAGGGCGTGGTCGAACGGGCCAGACCATCGCCAGTGGCGGCCAGTAGCGGCGCGATGAAGGTGTACATGCCCAGGCTGGCGATGGCGGCCAACAGCGACACCAGCAGGATGGCGACCACGCGGCCATCGGCCAGCAGGGCCAGCTTGGCTTTGAGTGGCGTGGCGGCTGCGGGGGGAAACACTGGCAGCCTCAGCGCCAGCCCCACCCAAGACAAGGCGCCCAACGCGGCGACCAGCCACAGCGCGGATGCCCAACCCAGGCGATCAGCCAACAGCAGGCTCAAGGGCACGCCAAGCACGGTGCCGCTGGCCATGCCGCCCATGATCACCGCAATGGCTTTGCCACGCTGGTCGGGGACTGACAGGGCCGCCGAGGCTGCGATGCCCATGGCGAGGTAGACGCCGGCACCGATGCCCGCGATGGCGCGGAAGATCAGCAGCGCAGTGAAGTTGGTTGCCAAGGCGCTAGCACCATTAGCGAGCACGAACAAACCGAGCGCAAACAACAAGCCGCCGCGTTGCCGATGGGCCGGCAGCAGCGCGACGAACAGCGGTGAGCCCAGACCGTAGGCCAGGGTGAAGGCTGTCACCAGTTGCGCCGCGAGGGCGACGGGCACCGCGAAGGCTGTTTCGATCATCGGGATCAGGCCTGCGGTGACGTAGGACGCCATGCCCAGGGCGAAGGCACCGAGGGCGATGAGATAAACCGGGGATTGCGTGGGGCGGGACATAGTGGGGCTCCCAAGGGATGTAAAAGAGCGGGGACGCGCACGCGACCGTGCGCATTCCACGGTCGCGTCAGAGAGCGAGCTCGACCTGGTATTCGGCCAGCCAGGCGTTCAAGCCGATCGCCAGCTCCATGCCCATTCGGTCGTACATCGGCGACAGGTCGCCGAGCGGCTTGGCCAGGGTGTGGGCGACACGCTGCCGATCAAGCAGCGGCAGTACCGGCGCGGAGGGGTCGGCCAGGATGGCGGCCAGCGATTCGCGTAGGCCGCGCTCGTAGGCAGGGTCCTGGGTCGAGGGGTATGGGCTCTTGACCCGCTCGGCGATGCTGTCGGGCAGCAGGTCGCGGGTGGCGGCACGCAGGATGCTTTTCTCCCGACCATCGAAGGCCTTCATCTCCCAGGGGATGTTGAAGGCGTACTCGACCAGACGGTGGTCGCAGAAAGGCACGCGCACTTCCAGGCCCACGGCCATGCTCATGCGATCCTTGCGGTCGAGCAGCGTCTGCACGAAGCGTGTCAGGTTCACGTAGCTCATCTGGCGCATGCGCCGGTTGGTCGAGTCCTCGCTGGGCAGCACCGGGGTTTCGGCCAGCGCCTGGCTGTAGCTGTCGCGCAGGAAGCTGTCCATCTGCAAGGTGTCCAATAAATCCTGGGCGAACAGGGTCTTGCCGTCGAAGTATTTGCCAGTGACCGAGGTTAGCCACGGATAGGTCTGGGCCGCGATCGCCTCCGGGTCGTGGAACCAGCGATAGCCGCCGAACACCTCGTCGGCCGACTCACCGGACAGCGCCACCGTCGAGTGACGACGGATCTCCTGGAACAGGCGATACAGCGAGGGCCACATGTCGCCCCAAAACGCCGGCGGCAGATCCAGTGCGCGGACGATCTTGGCACGCAGCTCCGGGTCGGCTAGCTCGCGGCTGTCGAGCACGATCTCGCCATGGGTGGAGCCGATGCGTTCCACCAGATCGCGCACAAATGGTGCATCGGGCGTTCCCCGCACGGCGTCGCCGCTGAAGCCACCGCCATGATCCGCGAAGTCCACCGAGAACGAACGGATATTGTCCTTACCGGCGGCCAGCAGTTTCTTAGAGGCCAGGGCAGTGATGATCGAGGAGTCGAGGCCACCGGAAAGCAGGCTGCACAGTGGTACGTCGGCGACGATCTGCCGATCGACGATGTCCTCCAGCAGATCGCGGGTGTGGCGAATGGTCTGTTCCAGCGTGTCGCCATGCTCGCGAGCCTCCAGTGTCCAGTAGCGGTGGCGCGACAGGCCGGTGCGACCCACCCGGATCATTTCGCCGGGCAACACCTCGCGCATGCCGGCGAAGATGGCTTGTCCCGGCGTCTTGACCATCTCCAGGATCTCCCGCAGCCCATCTGCCGCCACCTTGCGTGGCACCAGCGGGTGGGCGAGCAGTGCCTTGGGTTCGGAGCCGAACACCACGCCGTCGTCGGTCTGGAAGTAGTACAGCGGCTTTACGCCCATGCGGTCACGCACCAGCAGCAGTTGCTGTTTGGCACGATCCCAGAGGGCGAACGCATACATGCCGTTGAGCCGCTCGACGAAGGCTGCGCCCCATTCCAGGTAGGCACGCAGGACTACCTCGGTATCGCTTTGCGTCTCGAAGCGGTGGCCGCATGCCTGAAGGTCACAACGCAGCTCGCAGAAGTTGTAGACCTCGCCCGTGTAGCTGATGACCGCGGCAGCACGCTGGCCGCCGTGGTCGGCCACCATCGGCTGGCGGCCACCTTCCAAGTCGATGATCGACAAGCGCCGGTGGCCCAGGCCGATTGGGCCGTCGATCCAGATGCCTTGTGCATCCGGGCCGCGCGGTGCCAGGGTATCGGTCATGCGCTGCAAGGTCTTGCGGTGCGCCTCCATGTCATGGCTGAACGCAAGCCAGCCTGTCATTCCACACATGGTCACTCCTTTCAATGGTTAGTCGGTCTCAGCCGAGGCTTTCGAGGTCTGCGCTCGCGGGGATAAGCAGGCGTGTGCCGCCGCGCACGTAGCGGGCCAGCGGCGGCGATCCAAGCTGCTGGCCGATGCCGTCGAGCAGGTGTTGTAGGTGGATCGCGTCATCGAGGCCGGCAAAGGGTTGACGTGGCGGTGCGTCCAGCGCCGCCACGCGCAGGGCGTCTTCGCACAGCCGCGACAGCTTGAGCAACGTTTCCAGCCCGGCTTCCCCAGGGGCCGTGTGGTATTCGTCCACCACCACCTCCCGGCCGTCACCATCGCGGGTCCAGATGCGCAGTTCGTCGTGATCCCAGGCCGGGGTGTCGTAGACCAGCCGCGCGTGGAAAATCCGGCCTACCGGATCGGAAAACGAGAAGTCCACCGTGCGCTGCCGCTGGATGTTGACGAAGCTGCTGTAGCCTGCCACCACCGCCTCGCCCAGGGTGGCGGTGAGCATCACCGTGTCCGGCACCTTGGAACCGGAGAGGGAAAAGTCCGAACCGATGCCGATCGCCTGGCGCACGCACAGCGTTTCGTCGAGCGCACCAATCCACTGCACCAGGTCCAGAGCGTGAATTACCTCGCTGCTCACGCCGCAGGTGGGCCGGTAGTCGTTCAGCCTATCCTTGCCCCAATGAAAGCTGGCGCGGATCAGCGACCAGCCCTGCTGGGCCACCCGTTCTTTCAAGCGTTGCGAGGCGTACGAATAGCGTTCCACCAGGTCCAGCGCGAAGCCTTGGGTTTGCGCCAGTCCGGTGCAGACGCGCGGCCAATCATCTCCTGGAGCCGCCAGCGGTTTCTCGCAGAGCACGAAGCCATCGAACCCGGCTAGGTCGCGCAAGATGCCCACATGCCCGTGGTCGTTGACGCTGACTACCACCATGTCCGGGCGGAACTCGGCCAACGCCCGGGGGACATCGGAGTAATACGACAGGGTTTCGCCGCTGCGTTCACGGCGTGCCACGTAGGCCATGTCGAGTGGCAGATCCAGCTTGCCGGCAAGATGATGAAACGCGCGACGGTAGCGCTGGCCGGCATAGCCCAGGCCAACAATGAGCAGCTTCATGGTCGACCTCCGACGAAGCTCAGCAGGCCTTCCGGGCTGCGTGCGAAACCGAGCTTGCGGTACAACGCTTCGGCGGCCGGGGTCGTCTCCAGCAGCACCTTAGTCGCACCGTGTCCGGCGAACCATTGCAGCAGCTCGCGCATTAGCCGCTCGGCAATACCCTGGCGCCGGCAGGCGGGCACCACCACCACCGACTGCACCCAGCCGCACCAGCCGGTCAGACCATCCGGTGCGGGTGGGCGTCGGTCTATAAGGCCGGTGGCGCAGGCCACGACCTCACCTGCCTGTTCGGCGACGACGATCCGCACTTGCGCGTCGCCGGGCAGCATCTGGGCCAGCCATTCTTGATAGGCGATCTTCCAGCGTCGGCTTTCATCGGGCGTGCGGCTCACATAGCTCGCCTCGGATGCGCCATCGAGCAAATTGGCACGCAGCGCTACCAGCGCGTCGATGTCCGCCAACGCAGCCGGGCGAACCGTCCAGGCAGTCTTTGGCATATCACGACACCTCCTGTAAGGCGGTGGCTGTTGCTGGTGTCTGCAAGGGAATCTCGAAATGCATAAACACCTCGCGCAATGCTTCGGCAAGTTGGTCGATCTGCGTGTCGCTGTGATTCGGGGTAGCGTTAACCCGAAAGCGTTCGGTGCCGACTGCCACCGAGGGGAAGTTGATTGGCTGCAAGTAAATGCCGTGTACGCGCAGCAGCCTTTCGGCGGCGGCCTTGCATTTACCTGCGTCGCCGATCCGTACCGGCAGCACATGCGTGGTTGAGCACGGCATCACAGGGATGCCAAAGGCATTCAACGCTTGCCGCAGGCGACGGGTCTGCACATGCAGTCGTTCGCGTTCATCTACATGCGCTTTCAGGTGCTCGACGCTGGCCAGGCAACCGGCCGTCACCGCTGGCGGCAGCGACGTGGTGAAGATGAAGCCAGTGGCGAACGAGCGAACTGCGTCGATTAGCCATGATGTACCGGCGATGTAGCCGCCGATCACGCCAATCGCCTTGGCCATCGTGCCCTGGATGATGTCCACTTGATCGGCAACGCCTTCGAGCGCCGCCAGCCCGGCACCGCGCGCGCCATACATGCCCACCGCATGAACTTCGTCCAGATAGGTCAGCGCGTTGTGGCGGTGGGCCAGAGCGACAATCTCGGCGATGGGCGCAACATCGCCGTCCATGGAATACACCGACTCGAAGATCACGATCTTCGGCCGTTCGCGCGGATACTGAGCCAGCAGCGTTTCCAGATGCGACAGGTCGTTATGACGGAAGACCTGGCGCTCACCAGTCGTCGCACGGATGCCGTTGATGATTGACGCATGGTTCATTTCGTCGCTGATGACCACGCAGTCGGGAATCTGCCGCAACAGGCACTGCAGCGACGCATCGTTAGAACTGAAACCCGTTGGAAAGACCAGTGCCGCCTCTTTGGCATGCCAATCGGCCAGGCTGCGCTCTAACTTGTCGTAGAGCCCGTGGCTGCCGCCGATGTTGCGCGAACCACCCGAGCCGGCACCGTAGAGATCAATCGCCTCGTGCATGGCCTTGCGCACGACCGGATGCTGGGACATGCCCAAGTAGTCGTTACTGCACCAGACAACCACCGAACGCTCGTCGTTGCCTTCGAGCTGCGCCAACGGGTACTGGCCGCAGATCCGGTTCAAGGTCACAAAGGTGCGGTATTGCCCGGTCGCCTTCAATCCATTCAGCTTTTCACTCAACAAGCGCTGGTACATGCCCATTTCTCCTTGGTTCCGCTACACCTCAATGGCGATTTCGCAAGCACCCGCTGCGGGCCGTTGCGGCACTGAAACAGTGGGATATACCGATTGTGGGCGCGTCTTTTAACTATTACAATTTAACTATTTATACTGTTACTCAAGGTAATGGCATGAGTATCATTCGCAATATGGAGCGCACCCGCAAGGAACTGTCCGAGTTCCTGCGCAGCCGTCGCGAGCGGCTGAGCCCGATAGACGCAGGCTTACCGGCGGGTGGTCGCCGCCGCACGCCGGGGCTGCGGCGCGAAGAGGTGGCGGCTCTGGCTGGCGTGGGCTTGACCTGGTACACATGGCTGGAGCAAGGGCGCGATATCAGCGTGTCCGCCACCTTCCTGGACAACCTGGCACGCGTGCTCAAACTCGATGCGGCGGAGCGGCGCTACCTGTATTTGCTCACGCAACAACGCCCGCCCGCCGAGCCGGGCAAGACGTGGTGCGTCGTACCGCCAGTGATTCATCGGCTCATGGGCGACCTGATCACACGCCCCGCCTATGTCATCAATCTGCGTTGGGACGTCCTGGCCTGGAACACAGTGGCGGACCGTGTATTTCGCTTTTCCCAACATGCTCCTGAGCGCCGCAACTTGTTGTGGATGTTGTTCGCTGACGAACCGACCCAGGCGCTGTTCGATCCCTGGGATGACCAGGCGCTGCAAATGCTGTCCCACTTTCGCCGTGATTTCGTCAAGGCAACGCAGGAGCCTGATATCTGTGCATTGATTAAGGATTTAGAGAAGGTCTCACCTGACTTCCGAGAATGGTGGCAACGGCAGGACATTCACGGACCTGACCATGGCTGGCGGCGCCTGCATCTCGAAGGGATCGGTCCGGTGGCATTCGACTACACCAAGCTGACGATTGACGAGGATCATCATTTGCGGCTGGTGTACTACGCGGCAATGGAAGATGACGGCGGCACGCGAGGATTCGCGAAGTGGTTAAACCAGGCCGAAGCGACGGAGGCTTGAGATTCGGGCATACGGGCTAACCGATGGCAGGCCCCCCTTGTCGCCCCATCTCCCAGGAAACGCTACCGCCGCGCATCGTCGCTGCAAGCGGCTGTCCCAGCCGCTGCTCGGTCACTGGTTTCCACTTGGCAACGTGGCGGGCTTGTCCAGTAAGACGAAAACAAGGACAGCGAGCAGTGCCCCGGATAGCGGTGCCAGCCAATAGACCCAGTGGTATTCCCAGTGATGGCTGAACAGTGCAGGCCCGAAACTTCGCGCTGGATTCATGCCAGCGCCTGTGATGTGTCCACCGATCAGCGCTCCCAAGAACACCATCGCGCCGATGATTAGTGCATTGGTCGTGCGCAACACGGTCAAAACAAGGAAGAAAGTCAGAATTGCCTCCACCATAAAACCATTCGCCAGACTGACGCCGGTGCTGATTCGGGTAGTGCCTGCTTCAATCCGTTGCCCGAACAGGGCGAACAAAGCGGCCGATGCCAAGCAGGCACCGATAATTTGTGCAATGGTGTAGTAGAGCAGGCATCTATAAGAACATCTGCCGGTAGCGCAGAGCGAAAGCGTCACCACAGGATTGAGGTGGGCGCCGCTTGTTATTGAAATACCGCTGATGATGCAGGTGACGCTGACCCCGAACGCAAGCGCGACGCCGAGGTAACTGACCGCATCGCTTTGCTTGCTTAGTATCGCTGCGCCAGCTCCGATGAAAATCAACGTGAAAACGCCGATCAACTCAGATAGAAAATTTCGCCACTGTGTAGGAAGCATACGGACTCCTCCATGAACTACCGGCCTTGTTCAATGCGGCGCCCCTGTTACGCAGCATTCCTATCTGTTCCGTTTGAAAACACTGAGATCAGGAAGGCGTAATGAACTCTCCTAATCTCACTTCATGCTGCGTACCAAATGGGGGCTTTTAGGGATGGTCTGAAGTAGTCATGTATTTCCGGCCGACTTCAGCGCTCGTCGATTTTTAAAACAGCAGCCCGAGCAAAAACGATCAAGTCTCCCGCTCATTTCGATGTTTTTGGCCGCCACGAGCACCTCGCAGCAGCCTTTTCCCACATTACAGGCGCACCTCTCCCGCAGTCGCCAGTAAATGTCTGCGCACCATCCACAGGTTTGACAGGGCGAACAGCGTCACCAGTTGCGCGGTGTTCTTGGCCAGCCCCCGAAAGCGCGTCTTCACATAACCGAACTGGCGCTTGATCACCCGGAACGGGTGCTCGACCTTGGCCCGCACCTGCGCCTTGGCCTTTTCAATCTTGCGCTTGGCTTTGTAGAGCGGGCTGTTCTTGCCGAGTTTTCTGTAAGTGCTGCGACGTGCCGCGACCTGCCAGATCACTTCGCGGCCCGCATGTTCTGAGCGCTTTTCGACCCCGGTGTAACCGGCATCGGCGCAGACGACGTTCTCCACGCCATGCAGCAGTTTGTCGACCTGAGTAACGTCTGCAACATTGGCTGCTGTGCCTACCACGCTATGTACTAAACCCGACTCGTCATCGACGCCGATGTGCGCCTTCATGCCGAAGTAATACTGGTTTCCCTTCTTGGTCTGGTGCATTTCCGGGTCGCGCTTGCCCTCCTTGTTCTTGGTCGAACTCGGCGCATTAATCAGCGTCGCATCAACGATAGTGCCTTGCCGCAAGGACAGACCGCGGTCGCCCAGATAGCCATTGATGACAGCCAGAATGCCGGTAGCCAGTTCGTGTTTCTCCAGCAGCCGACGGAAGTTGAGGATGGTGGTTTCGTCAGGAATGCGCTCCAGGCTCAACCCGGCAAACTGGCGCAGGATGGTCGTTTCGTACAGCGCTTCTTCCATCGCCGGGTCGCTGTACCCGAACCAGTTCTGCATCAGATGAACCCGCAGCATGGCCATCAGCGGGTAGGCCGGTCGACCACCTTCACCCTTGGGGTAATGCGGATCGATCAGGGCAATCAAACCCTTCCACGGCACCACCCGATCCATTTCGACCAGGAACAGTTCTTTGCGGGTCTGCTTGCGCTTGCCGGCGTACTCGGCGTCGGCGAAGGTCATCTGTTTCATCGGAAAACTCGGCGGGTGGGGTCCGGGTATTTTGTCAAAATCAGGAAGTCTTTTTCAGACCATCCTTAGCATCCGCAACCACTAGGGCCGCACACACCCGCATCGGCCAGCGCCGGCGTAAATTCAATCTGCTGTGCCCCGCACTGGAAAAGCCCATAGTGCCGTCGGCCCTCGCCAATCACATCGAACAAGGTGCGATAGCGACTCTTGCGGATCATGTCGGCGGTGTTGCGGCATACCGATACCGCCCGGCCAGTATCGAAAGCATGGCCGTTATCCAGCACGAATCGGTCAGGAGCTTCTGGAAGGTTGCCCTTGTAGATGGCAACTTGACCATAATCCTCGCAGCGATCTTCCAGATCCATTTTGAACAAGCGCAGAGTGATCGAATACAGCTTCGCCCCGCCGAGCTTGGCTTCGATGGCGGGATTGGCGATGGTTTTCAGCGCTTTGGCGGTGATCCGTACATCAAGGAAACCGGCAGCTCGTGCCAAACGCACGAAGTCCTCGAAATACAGGGCATCGCCGATACATTCACCGACGATGAGCGGGTCGTTTTTCAACTCCGGTGCCAGCCTGCGATCCGCATAAATATCGGCGAAGTAGATTTCCCCGCCCGGTTTGAGCAGTTTTGCCATGCCCGCCAATACATCGGCCTTGGTCATGGATAGGTTGATTACGCAGTTGGAAACGATGACATCAACGCTTTCGGGTGCAATGCCTAGCTTGTCCAGGGCTTCGATCTTGCCCTGTAGGAATTGGACGTTGCTTTTGGCGTAGCCGAATACCTCGCGGTGGTGCTCCACATAATCTTGAGCGAAGGCGATTTGTTCGGCCGTGGCATCTACGCCGATTACCTTGCCTTGCTCACCGACCAGACTGGACAGGACGAAGCAATCGCGCCCGCCGCCGCAACCCAGGTCTAGCACAGTGGCGCCTTCCAGCAGCGGCGGGAACGGCGCCCCGCAACCGTAAAAGCGCATCTGCACATCTTCGTGGATTTGCGCCAGGATGGCCTTGATGGTCTCGGATGGCGGTTCGTCCACTGTGCAGACATTGGTCGCCAAATCTTCCTTGTCAGTCAAGGTGCCGCCGTAGTAATGCTGAACCTCCTCGACGCGCCGTTCCAGGGTATGGGCTTGATTGCTCATGGTCTGCCTTCCTTCCTTTGGGTTAAATGTCAATGGGTCGCCATGCGCCCCAACAAGTCGATGCCAACCGGCTCCTGCGCCTGTAATGGAATCACTGCGAAACGCTTGGCATGCTGGTCTTGCACCTCGGAGATCAATGGCAATTCGCGGTTGGCGCGAGTCACCAGGAAAGGTGATGCCGGTCGAGCGGCGGCCAGGCTGCTATTCACCACCCAGGCCCACGGCTCGATGCCCGCGCGGCGCAGGTCGTCTTGCAGATTGGCCGCTTCCAACACAGGCGTGGTTTCGGCCAGTGTCACGACGATCACCTTGGTCTTTTCGGGGTTCTGCAATTGCGTCATCGGCGTGATGACCTGCTCACCGGGCTTGCCCATCTGCCGTACCATGTCGCGGTGGTAGGCACCCGTGGCATCAAGCAGCAACAGCGTGTGTCCGGTGGGCGCCGTGTCCATGATGACGAAATGCTCATCGGCCTCCTTGACGATGCGTGAGAACGCTTGGAATACAGCGATCTCTTCGGTGCAAGGTGAGCGCAGATCTTCTTCGAGCACCGCCAACCCTTCCGCATCCAAGCCTTTGCCCTGGTTTTCCAGCACAAATTGGCGGTAGTTCTCGGTTTCTACCTTTGGGTCGATACGGCTGACGGACAGGTTTTTCAGGCTGCCATCAAGCGTGTACGACAGATGAGCGGCAGGGTCGGAAGTGGTTAGATGCACCTGATGACCGCGCTGGGCCAAAGCAACAGCAACCGCTGCCGCGACAGTGGTTTTGCCCACACCACCTTTGCCCATCATCATGACCAAGCCATGCCCCTGCGTGCTCAATGCCTCGACCAGCCCTGACAACGCCGGGAAGGTGGTCTCTGTCTGATCGTGCAATGTCTCCAGCGGCCCGTCCGATTGTTCGCCCAGTAACATGCGCAGGGCTTGCACCCCCATCATGTTGAAAGGCTTAAGTGGCAAACGATCCTGCGGCAATGTGGAGAGGTTGGCTGGAAGCTGGGTCAGCGCGTGCTGTTCCCGTTCAAAGATCGTGGTCGCCAGCGGATCGCCCTCAGCGGCCTGTTGGGGAAGAACACCGTTGATGACCAAGTGCTGGCGCGTCAGTCCTATGGCATGCAGTTCATCATGGGTATGGGAGACCTCCTTGAGCGTGGAGGATTGTGCTCGCGCGACCAGTACCAGGCGGGTTTGCGCAGGGTCGGCCAACGCCTTGACCGCATCGGCATACTGACTTTGCTTTTTTTCCAATCCAACCAACGGCCCCAGATTGGCGGCGGCATCGGGATTGTTTTTGAGATAGCCTGACCACGCGCCAGGCAATTCCAGCATGCGGATGGTGTGTCCGGTGGGTGCGGTGTCGAAGACGATATGGTCGAAGTCACTGCGCAAGGCCCGATTCGTCAACAAACCGGTGAACTCGTCGAATGCCGCAATTTCGGTGGTGCAGGAACCGGACAATTGCTCCTCAATGCTTTGAACGATCTCGGCTGGCATCGAATCGCGTACTGGATCAAGGACACGATCCCGATAGGCTTGCGCGGCGGCCATCGGATCAACCTCCAGCGCCGATAGACGCGGCACCTGAACGATGGCGACGATTTGATGGCCTATCGGCTGGTTGAATACCTGGCCGACATTGGAGGCCGGATCGGTACTGACCAGCAGCACTTTTTTTCCTGCATCCGCGAGACGCACGGCGGTGGCGCAGGCCAACGAGGTTTTCCCTACACCGCCCTTGCCGGTGAAGAACAAGAAGGGCGGTGCGTTGTGTAGAAATTTGAACGACATGTGATGTTCCGTAATCTGAGAAGAGGGGTTCTTGCTTGGCGCTCAAGCACGTGCCGTAGGTGTGCAGCAGGACGTTGGAGCAGTGCTGATCGGTGTGACCTCTGCACCGAACCAACGGGCCAGTTCCTCGCGGTTGGGAAGCCGGCCCGTTAACGCCACCACGTCATTGACCAGCGTGACCGGCAGCGACTGCGTTCCCGATACGTCAAGGAACGCCTTGACACGCGGATTGCTGATAAAGCTCTGCGGGTTCTTCAACAGGTTGTGGCGCTTGACCTCGAATCCCTGCTGCTTACACCAATCCATGTCGGCGTTGAAATGCAGTGCGTTTTGGTCGATTACGACGCTGCTGGTGGCACAGCATCCTGCGGGTTCAAAGATTTCAATGGTGGTCATGAAATGCTCCTTTCGTGAGGTGGGTGAGAGCGAAAAATGCGTCGCTACAAACATATACATTGATACTCAATGGATCGTTCATCTATACATAGATGGGCAATGTTATAGCTCAAAAAAAACCATCACTGTTGCCGAGTGATGTGTGCGGCCACCTCCATCCAGGCATCTACTGCCACCGTGAAGGCTTCACGGCCCTTGTCCGTCAGGGTATAAACCTTGCGTCCGCGACCAGCGACCGTTTCAGTATGCGCGGTTACATAACCGCCTTGCTCGAACTCACGCAGAACCGGATAGAGCGTGCCCTCCGTGGGGGCACAGCAGCCTTGGGTTGAGCATTCCACTTCACGGGCGATTTCGTAGCCGTGCATGGGCCGCGCCTTCAAAACACTGAGAATGAAAAACTTGGACAGGCTCATCTTGATGATGCCGTTCCAGTACAAGCGGTCGGTGTAGTCCACCGGCACACGCTCTACGTTTTTTAGGGAAGTCGTCGATTTAGCCATGTGGACGATTCTATACATCGCCCATCAATGTATCAAGCGACTTTTCTACAAAACTGGGTTCTATGCCTAGCTCACCTGCCTTCATTGCTCCCTGCAATATCTTTCAAGATGTTGATTTATATGTGTATTTTCCCTATGAAATTTCACTTCCGCTACGCGGTGGTTGATCTTGGATCAATGCGATAGAGCCGACATGATCCGTAGAAGCCGAGGCCGTGCTCATGTGGCCGGTTTCTTGATCGTTCTTGTGTAAGTACGCGAGCAGGTGCGGCATGATGTGCGCGGCGTCGGCACCAACGCCGCGCAGGGTGGCGGAAGCGAAGTTGCGTTGCCTTGGAAAGCCCACGAAGTAGAGGCCGGGGGTGGCCTGCGCGATGCCGTTCTGCTGTGCCAGGCGGTTGTCGGCACTAACGGCACCCAACTCCTGGAGGTAGGTGGCATTCGGGCGAAAGCCCGTGGCGAACAGCAGCACGTCCACCTGTTCTTCGGTGCCATCCGGCCAGACCACGCCGTGCGCGGTGATGCGGGTGAACATTTCCTGGCGCTGTACCCGTCCGGTCTTTATCGCGTGGCTGTATCTCCCGCTGTCGAGTACCGGGGTGCTTTGGTCGTTCAACCAGCGTGTTTGCTCCAGGCCAGTCCACTTCATCCAGAAATGGAAGTCCAGGCCGAGGATGCGTTGGGGAAAGAAACGTATCGGCTGCAAGGTAGCCAGCTTCACGCGGGCGACCCCGGCAAGTTCCGTAGCGATTTGTACGGCGGAGTTCGCACCGCCAACCACGACGATGCTGCTTCCCAAGAAGTCCTTGGAGTTCAGATACTCGGCACTGTGCAGTATTCGCCCGCGAAACCGCTCTTGCCCTTCGATAGCGGGAACATAGGGCATGCCGAACGCACCGGATGCCGCGATCAGCGTTCTGGCGTGGTAGCGTTGGCCGCTTGCCGTCACCGCCTCAAATCCATCGCCATTGCGGACGACGTTCACCACCTTCTCTCCGGTGCGAACCGGCAGCCGGAATCTCCGCGCATAGTCGTCCAGATAGGCCACAACTTCATCGCGATGTGGGTAACGCCCTTGCGGCCCCGGAAACGGCAGACCGGGCAACGCGGAGTAGCCGGCGGGCGAGAACAGTTCCAGGCTATCGTAGTAGCTGCGCCATGCGCCACCGGAGCGGTCGGAGGCTTCCAGAATCAGGAAGTCGATCTGCCGTTGCGCGAGGTGCCAACCCATGGCCAAGCCAGCTTGGCCGCCACCGATGACAAGGGTCTGCAAAGTCTTCATGGCCTCAATCTCTCATAATTATATATGCGCATATATGCACATAATGGGTACAAAAACGGAACTGGAGATCATTTGCTTTCGGCCCCGTTCGCAGGACAGCAATAGGGTGCGAGCCGGCCAACTTCACGAAGAATCACCTCGAACTTGCGCATGATCGCCGGCCCGTCCACCTCGTAGATGCGATGGCGCCCGGCACGCTCCATGCGCACGATTCCAGCTTCCAACAGCAGTTGCAGATGCCGAGAAATCACCGAACGCTCTTGGGGCAGCCTCTCCGCGATCTGCCCCACGTCCGCGCGGCCAAGCAGCATTAGTTGCCGTAGAACAGCGACCCGCGAGGTTTCCTGCAACGCCTTGAACAGCGGATCATCCAGCACAGCCACGGCCGAATTGATGGCTTGGGCACGCAGTGATTCTTGGGTCGGGATGTTCATGCTCTGCCGGGGTCGTCGAGATCAGATAGCGACCATTATATGTGCATGTGTGTGCATATATGATGAATGCCGCCTTTTAGCCGACGGACGGGCCGCGCTGGCGGCCTAGTTCCCAAGAGGCGTGTCCGCCGCTGACTGTAGCGGCCAAGGATCGACCCAGCCGCTGCTCGATGACGGGCTTCCACGGCACCAGGCTGAACCCCATGCCGTCATCGAGCATTGCGTAACGCCCACTGGCGAGCATCACGCTGCGCCGATAGATGCCGACCACGCGCTGGCCGTCCGTGACGGGCCGATGTTCCAGGCCGGTTTCTGCGGCAATGCTTTTGGCGGCCTGCGCCAGTTCGCGGTTGCGCAGCGTGCCCAGCAGGTTGCGGGCGAGGATGACGCGCTGTCCGCGCCGCTCTGCCAGCCCCTGTTCGGCAAGGAAGTCGGCACGCTGCTGCATTGCCTGCTTGACCTCGCTGCCAAAGCCCAGCTCGCCCAGGCCCGAGCCGCCGCCGATCAATTGCTGGTCGAGCCAGGTGGCCCCGATCACGCGGGCCTGCCGCTCAATGGGCAGGTGCGATTTCAGCTCCACGGCCACGCCGCCCAGGCGTTGCGCGTCGTAGCGGCGGCCCTGCTCGGGCAGGTCGTCTGGCACCTTCCATAGCCCTTCGGCCACGCGCTCCACGATGCCGACCCGGCGCAGGGCTTCCAGTCGGCGGACGTGGGCCGCGACGACTTCCTGCGGGTCGCGCCCAGCCTTGGCCCGGCCTTGTTCGATCGCCAAGTGATGATCTGTGCGGTACAGGCCACCGCTCGCCAGCCCAGCGACGTTCTTGTCGGCCGCCCGCACCTCGGCGGAACCACGCACTTCCACCACCGCACCGGCGGGATAGTTCGCCAGCTCGTCGCGGGCGTTCAAGGCGACGTAGTGGGCCTTGCCGTCCACACCGTCGATGACCAGATAGCCGCGGTCGTGTAGCTCGTCGGCCAGCCCCTTGGCGGCGACGCGACCGATGACAGTACGGCCATCCTCGCCCGGCTCGAACACTGCCAGCTCGCGCGGTCGCCCGCTCATGGCACGCTGCATGGTGCGGATGATGTCGCCGCGCTCGCCCAGGGCACGCAAGGTCTTCTCGGCGTCCGCATGAACGGCCCAGGTGCCGGGCTGCATCTCGTCGGCCAGACCCAGGCGTTGCAAGCGTTGCAGGCGACCGATCAGCAGCAGGCGCTGGCGTTGCAGCCGGGGTTCGTTGAAGCGTTCGATCTGCACCCGGCCATCCTCGCCAGCCTCACGCTGCAACGTGCGGTCGAGGCTCGTCCACCGCTCTTGCTCCACCTCGCGCTGCAAGGTCTGCTGGATCTCCAGTTCGGTGCGCGGCCCCAGCCATTCCGTCGCCAACTCGGCGGCGCGATGGCGGAAGCCGTGGGCGATGTAGTCGCCCGAGATGATGAGGTCTTTGCCGGTGTCGTCGCATCCGCGCACGATCAGGTGCATGTGCGGGTTGTCGGTGTTCCAGTGATCCACCGCCACCCAATCCAGCCGCGTCCCCAGGTCGGCTTCCATGCGGTTCATTAGGTGCCGGGTGTAGGTGCGCAGGTCGTCCAGCTCGGCCCCGTCCTCCGGGGAGAGGATGAAGCGGAAATGGTGCCGGTCGGCGGCGGCCCGCTCCTTGAAAGCGTCGAGGTCGGCCTCGTCGGTCTGCGGCCCGTAGGCCCGGCCCGGTTCGCCATCGCGGCCGGCGCCGTCGCGCTCGATGTAGCGCAGATGCTTGGCGAGCGATTGCGGGCTGGCATTGCGTTGATTGACCAGCAGGGTCTTGATCGTCACGCGCCGAGACATGGGCGTCAGCTTCGCCCCAGCGAAACGCGCCGCCGTATGGCCGCGTCCCAGGCGCGAGCCGGGCCGCTGGCCTGCGTGCTGGCCCTGGCCGCCGGACGCGGCGGAATGGCGCATCGAGGACTTGCCGCCGCTGGCCTTGCCAGCCTGCTTGAGCACCTTGGAAACGAAGCTCTGGCCCCGGCCCTTGCCCCGGTTCTTCGGGGCGCTGGGGCGCACGCGGAAATCGTCATCGCGGCGGTCGGTCATGGCCGCGTTCCTTGCAAGCTCTGGCGTGTCCGGTCGTGCGAAGCACGCAGACATGCCCGCATCGGCGCGGGCTTCGCGCCACAAGCGGCACGGCGGCAAAGGCGCTCCGTGCCGCGCCACCCCCACGTGCAGACTGGCTTTCGACGCGGCCCGGTGCCGCGTCCTTTTGTCTTGCCTTCCGCCTTTGCCCTTCGCTGTCGCTCCGGGCGTCGGCGGCCCGGCAGCGCTGCGCTGCTTGCAGCCAGCGCGCCGGCGAACGCGGCAATGGCCGCAGGCCGGGCGCGTTCGAGGCAAGACGCCTGCACATTGGAAGGCAGCGCGAAGTGCGGCGCGGATGCGCTCGCACTGCACACGCGACGACATGCGGAAAGCCACTGGATCGACACGCCCGATGGCACGATGAGATGCACTGCAACGCGCAGCGAGTCGGCGGCCATCATGGGCGTGTCTCCAGCCAGATCGGGCGCGCAATGCCGATCACGGCGGATGCGCTGACCGGGCCGAAGTAGCGGCTGTCGAACGATGCCGGATTGGTCACGCTCAACAGGAACAGTTCGCCCGGTTCAAGGCGGCGGCAAAGCTGTAAGGATGGCAGCGGCCGGCCCAGCCGATCAGCAGGCAGCACGGCGGCCGAGGGCACGCCGTCGATGCGTACCTGACCGGCGACGATGCAGACGTGTTGCGGCGCCACCGCACCCACACGTTTGAGTAGCGGAATGTGCGTCGGCAGATAGCCACGCTGCGCAGCCAGCGTGGCAGCCGTGGCCGGCAGCGGCACCAGCACGATGCTGTCCACCGACAAGGGACGTGGCAGCGAGGCGGTGCGCGAGTCGAACGGGTCGATGCGATACCAGCCGACCGCTACGCTGTCGGACGGGTTGTAGGTCAGACGCGGCAGCGGCGACACGAAAGCCGCCCAGGCCAGCGCAGCGAAGCCGATGGCGGTCAGTGTCGCCACGACGATGCAAGCGCGCAGGCGCGAGCGAAGACGCGGCGCAACGGCAGGTGCGTTTACCGTAGTGGTCGGGGCGGTCATGGCAGCACCTTGCCGGCCAGCCAGGCGGCGTGCCGCTCGCCGGTGTATTCGGGTAGCGCAAGGCGAGCCGCAAGACGGTTGCCCAGCGTGCGCCAGTACGCGGGCGACACGTCGATGGCGGCGATGCCCTGCGCCTCGATGCCGTCGATGCGCTCCAGCACGGCGCGCACGTTGGCGTCGCCTTCGGTGTGCAGCAGCAGGCGCGCGCCAGGCTGCACGCCGGGGATGCGCTGCGCCGCGTCCAGTGGCGTGCAAGTCTGCATCACCATGAGCTGCCAGCGCACGGTGCCGTAATCGTTGGCCTGCCAGCGGATGCGGCAGAGCATCGCGCCCGGCAGGAACACCGCGCAGCGCCGCCAGTCGTCCAGGCGCAGCGTGCGTGCGGGTTCGCCGAAGCGCAGGTAGAGCTTGAAGCGGTGTTCGAGGTAGGCTAGCGAAACGCGCGTCAGCGGCACGTTGCCGGCCTGCCCGGCGAGTGCCGAAAGCGCAGGCAGCAGCGTAGCCGGTGCCGCGTTCGCGGCAGGCAAAGCGAATGCGTTCATGGTGTGTTCTCCGACGGAAACTCCCGCTCCAGCAGGCCGCGCAGGAGGTCGGCCACGGTCACGCCTTGCGTGAAGGCCGACACCTTGATGCGCGCCCGCATGGCGGGCGTGATGTCGAGCGTGAGGCGGGCCGTGTAGAGGTCGCCTTTGCCCAGCGCGTCGGCATCGCCCTGACGAATCCACGCCTCGGCGTGCGGATTCGCGGGCGGACGTGCGCCGATGCCGACGCGCTTGCCCGTGCCTTTGCTGTGGGGTGGTTGCTGCGCTGTCATGTCGGCCACCGCAGCAGTTCGTCCACCAGGGCGGTGATTTCGCGGGCGGCGGCGCTGTCGGTCGCTGTCTCGCGTGCGAGCCGGCCAGCGGCAACGCTGTCAGCGAACACGATGCGCTGACGCACTTCCGAGCGCAGCGCGGGCAGCGGCTGTTCTGCCAGCGATTGCCGTGCCTCGCGCCCGATGATGGTGGTGCTGACGCGCCGGTTGATGACGAAGGCCGCGCGCAGAGCAGGCCGGAACACCTGCGCCTCGCGGATCAGCGCCACCATCTCGGCGCTGGCCCAGAGGTCGTAGGGGCTGGGCTGCACGGGGATCAGCACGCGCTCGGCCGCCAGCAGCGCGGAGCGCGCCAAAGCGGCAATGCGCGGTGGCCCGTCGATGATGACGTGATCGGCCCGCCTGGCGAGTTCTGGCGCTTCCTGATGCAGCGTCTCGCGGGCAAGGCCCACGGCGCTGAACAGCCGTGGCAAGCCTTGCTGGCTTCTGCGCTGCGTCCAGTCTAGCGATGAGCCTTGCGGGTCGGCATCGAGCAGCACGACATGCTGGCCGCGCAGCGCCAGTTCGCCGGCGATGTGGGTGGCGAGCGTGGTCTTGCCGACGCCGCCTTTCTGGTTGAGCAGCGCGACGATCATGGCGTGGCCCTCCACACTGGAAAGCCAGGCTTTGCCTGCGGTGCAAAACGCTGTTCGCCGTGCCGTTTCTCGGTTGTCCACCGAAACGGCGCGCTTCTACTAAAAGTTATGTATTTCTTGTTAGGGAAGTTAGAGGGGCCGCAAACGCGCGCCGTTATTGGCTTTCCGGTGTTTTCGTACTCCTGATAGCACGATAGGCGTACTCCCGATAGCACGATACCCGGTACTCCTGATAGCACGAGGCCGTCCACACCTTTTCCCGCACTTATCCCCGTGCCGTATGCAGCACGGGCCGGAAGGTCAGCAGTTCTTGTCCGTCGTCCGGCATTCGCTCGATGCCCAGGACATAGCCGGGCAGCGACTGTCGCGCCACCAGGGCGCGCAGGTCGTAGGCGAAGTCGGAGAAGCGCGCCGCGCTGCCCGACTTGCGGTGCAGGTGCTTGAAGTCGAATTGCCAGCCGTGTTCCTGCCGCCCGCCGTGCTTGCGCACCAGGCGGTACAGCCAGCGTTCGATGCCACCCTTCAAGCGGAAATAGGCCGGGTCGATGGTCAGCACCAGGGCGGCGTCCAGCACGCCCGCATAGAACCAGTCCGGCAGGATCAGTTCGATGCCCAGCGGCGTGCCGCTGGGGTCGGCCAGCTCGCGCCATTCGTTTACCCACGAAAAGCGGTGCAGGCGTCGCCCGGTGGTTTCGCGGATGGACGTGGCCACCGTGGTCGATTGCAGCCGGTCGAGCGCGGCTTTCAGCCGCAGGTAGTCGTTGAGCGATGTGCCGCGCCCGATGAACCGCAGGATCTCGTAGGGTGTGGCGCGTATCCAGCGCGACGGGCGCAAGCCTGCGTCGCGCGCCTCCACGATCTGCGAGGCGGCCCATATCAGCACGTCGGCATCCCATATCGTTGCGATGCCATGCTCGGCCGTTCCTTCCACGCGGATGGTGATGCTGCCGGCGCGGAAGTCGATCGGCACGGTGCGCCGCGACTTCGCCAGCGAGAAGAACGGAAAGGCCATCAAGTCCTGGCTGTCGCGTGGTGCCATGTCGCCCGGCAGCGCGCGGAACAGGTCGAGCTGTTCGCGCTGCAAGGCTTGCCCTGGCGGGCTGGACATGGCGACGGCCACCCACGCGCCAGCGATCAGCGGCCATCACGGTAGTCGCCCGCGTGGCGTTCGGCATATTCCGGGTCGGACGTCGCCTCGTAGCTGCGCTGGTCGGCCCAGGCATCGAGGTCGGACACCGCGTACATGACGCGGCGGCCGAACTTACGGAACTTCGGGCCGCCGCCGACCACGCGCTGTTTCTCCAGCGTGCGGGGACTGAGGCGCAGGTACTCGGCGGCTTCGTCGTTGGTCAGGTAGCGTTGGGGCTGCGCAGGCGCAGCGACAGCAGCGGCGGCAGGCCGCAAGGGAGCGGGTCGCATGGGATGAACCTCCATCAAGCCCGGCCGCACCACGCGGCCGGATAGAGGCACTTTCAAGAAAGCGCGGCACCCCGCGAAGGGACGATCTGCGGGGGACGCGAAACGTCCCCCCTACTGCAACCGCAGCGGCGGAAGCTGTGCCAGGCGGCGATAGCCGCCGCGCATCAGCGCCTCGCCACGGCGCACCAGCCTGCGCACGCGGGCGCGCAAGGCGCTGTCAGTGTGCCAGTCGGCGGCGACGGCATCGGCACCGAACAGACCTTCGGCCATTTCGCGCAAGGACGCGCCCGCCAGGGTCGCGTCGAGCGCCTGGAGCGTATGCAGTTCCAGCAGCGCCGCCGGCGTGGGCCGGGAACGGGCCGCCGCCGCAGGCGCGGCGACCGTGGCCACGGCCAGGGCATCCAGCCCGGCCGCGAGCGTGCGATAGCGCGCGCACGGTGTGGCGCAGGCGCGGGTGGCGTAGAGGTAGGCCATGCCGTCCTCCAGGCCCGGCGCGAGCGCGAGCCGCAGGCAGCAGCCGGGCCAATGCGACACCAGCACCAGGCGCTTGCCGTCGTGGATCAGTTGCTTGCGGCCAGGGACGCGCCAGAACTCGAAGGCATGAGCTTCGGGCGGCGGGTCGGCATCGGGGTAGAGCTGCACCACGGCATCGTGATCGGGGAACCAGGCCGGATGCGCGTCACGGGCATCCAGGGCCGGGTCTTCCAGCAGGCGCAGGCCCCACGCCTGCGCCGCGTCCGGCCAGCGGCGACGGCGCAGCCAGTCGCGGCGGTAGTCGGGATTTCGGCGCAGGTATTCCCACGCCAGCGCAGGGCCGTCAAGGTGCAGAACGTAGAGATAGGCCGCTGTCGGATACCAGTGTTCGGCGCTGCGATCAGTCATGGCGAAACCTCCCTCTGTTTGGGATGCGTCGCCACGATTTCCGCGATGCGGGAGCTATCGAAATGCCATCAGGTCGTCATCAAAATTGGTTAGGCTGTAACTGTCGGTGTCAAGACCATTTGGCTCCTGCGTGTTGCGGAAATCGTCTGAATGCGACGGCTACGCCTTTAGGAAAATGACGCGCAGCACCGAACACCGTGCCGCAGCCCGCGCCCAAGATCAGGACTGTTTTCAACAGGATCGCACCACTTCGGTGCAAGCATGCGGATTCAGACCTTCACGGTCTTGACCAAGATTGAAATAGTCACGATGCGTCCCGGCTGGCCGGGCCACGCTGGTTTTCATCAGTCCGTGATCGCGCCGTTCTCCTGCGCCAGCCGGACGTATTCCGATAACAGATGCGCCGCCTGGAAATACCGATCCCGTCGCACCGGCAGCTTGCGCGGGCCGACGATGCCGGCTAAGTCGGACAGCTTGACCGTCCCCAGCGAAGGCAGGCCGATACCAAGGTCGATCAGGCCGTAGGCCGTGTCGCCATCCGCAGGATCGAGCGACACCAGCAGCCAGGTTACATGCGCGTCCGGCGTGAACAGGCGCACCACGGGCAGCGGGTCGAGCCGCTGACCAGCGGCGAGTGCCGCGCCGTGGGCCAGCAGTCGGGCGCGTTCATCGGCGGTGACAAGCGGCAGGGTCATGGGAAGCCTCCGCACGAAACCGACGATGCGCGGATGCGCTCTTGTGCCAAAGCACAGAACCGTCGAACCGTATCTGTGCATTCGTGTGGAAGCACGGATGTGCAAGCCATCGCATCCGCAGAAGAACGGAAGCACCGAAGCGGAATTGTCGGAAGCCGGAAAGACACGGATGCGATTCCCCGGTTCTGTCGGAATCCGCAGATGCGGATTTCCGTAAAAGCACGAAAGCGGCCTCTCAGCCATGAATGAACACTATAGATTGTAGCCCTATAGGACTCAATGGGTTGTCATCTTGGTTTTGAGAGGAAACCATAGGTGGCGGCAAAGTACTCATTGGCGAAGGCGTTGAAGACGGTCAGGAAGGCGCGCGGCTTGAGCCAGGAAGCGTTCTCCGACGTGTCGAGCCGCACCTATATGAGTACGCTGGAGCGCGACCTGAAAAGTCCGACTCTGCACAAGCTGACCGAGCTGTGCGAGGTCATGGACGTGCATCCGCTCACGTTGTTGACGCTGGCCTTTGCGGGCGACAGCACGCGCAAGGCTGACGAGTTGATGGCGCAGGTGCGCCAGGAACTTGAGGCGGTACTGAACTCTGATGGAGATTGAGAAGCGACATGGCATATCGAAATGGAAACTACACCGCCTTTTACGTTGCAGAGCCATTCCATCCCAGCTCGCTAGGTGCCAATGCGACGAAGGATTTTCAGTATTACAACACCCTACGGATGTGGAAAGGTGCTGATGCGACGTTCCCCTTCGTTGATTCGCACGACAAAACTTACAGTGTCCGCGATGGCAGCGATTGGGAATACACACTGAAACCCAGGCTCAGGGAGCGCCTTCGGAGCTCGAAGAACATTATCCTCATCTTGAGTTCGATCACGACGAATTCCCGCGCCCTTCGAGAAGAAATCGACTACGGGATCAACGATCAAGGGCTTCCTGTCATTGTCATCTATCCCGAATATGCCACCAAGGAAAGTCTGCTTGTCGACGGATCATTGAAGCAGGCGGTTAAGAACCTGTGGGGAAATCTTCCCGTGTTCCGGGATTCGATGAGCAAAGTCCCGACGCTTCATGTCCCGATGAATAAAGAGCTCATCAAAAAATCCTTGCAGGACGGCGAGTTTATGGTTGGGAGCATGAAGGCCCCAGGCATCTACAGATACAACCCATAATCAATCGACATATCGGAGCGAATGATTCACGTCATGGCGAAGGTCAACTTTTTTGACAAGCGGGTCATCAAGAAATTCCTTGAGATCACCGCTGTCGTCAGCGGTACGCTGTCATTCATAGTTATTTTTGTTGACGTTCCTGCCGAGTGGAAGCTGAAGGCTGGCTTGGCTTTCTTGGCAATACTGGCACTCACCTACGTGGTGATATGGCTCTGGTCGAACAACCTGAACAGTATCGACATCAATGTTGAGGGCAGCGATGTCGCGATCAAGACCGGCGACATTTTCCAACAGCCGGGATTGAAGGCAATTGCCTTCAATGAGTATTTCGACACTCAGGTGGACAACAAGATAATTGGCGAGACTTCTCTCAACGGAGTTTTCATCCAGAAGCATCTCGGCGTTCCGATTTCCGAATTAGACCGCTACATCGAGGAATACGCTTTTGATGAAAGTGAAGTCCTGGAGGAGAACGAGGCAAGGAAATACGGTAAGAAGAAAAGGTATCAGATAGGCACGATTTGCCTTTACAAAGACTATCTCCTGACCGCGTTCTCCAAGTTCGATGAGAACAACAAGGCGCTACTAACGATGCCGGAGTACCTTGAGTTCCTCATTAATTTCTGGGACAAGGTAAACAACGTGTACGCCCAGCAAAGCGTATCGACAACAATCTTTGGATCAGGAATCACGCGAATCAAAGGACACAAGAATATTTCCGACGAGGATCTACTGAAAATCATGCTGTGGACATTCAGAATCAGTGAGATGCGATTCAAATATCCCGCGAAGCTGACCATCGTGATCCACAAAGACAAGATCGACCAGATCAATCTTCTCGATATCAAATCCGCCAGGAACGGCGTGTAGTTTTCAATGGCGGTTCGGAGCGAGCCCACTTTGCAGATGCTGACCCGGCCGATCCGGCACAGGCCGGTTCGGCGGTGCTCAAGGGGCGCCAAGCCATGCGCGCAGCGCCGCAGGCGCGAAGGCGTGAGGGATTGGAGCCGGATGGCCGTGACGGCAAAGACGGCACGGGGCGTAGCCCGTAAAGCCCGGCGGCGCATCGCGCCGACACGCCATGCCCTGACAACAGCCATAGACGCAGCTCACAGACAGGGGGGCGCGGCTCGCTATGGGGCACCGTCTGCCGTTGCCGCGTTCGGGACGAACGAACAGCGCAGCGCCCGCCGCATGGCGGGGCGCTGCGGGCGGCGGTCACGCCGCCTGGGGCTTGCTGCGCGACCAGATCAGGTCGTGCGTGCCGTCTTCGCCCTCGATCAGGCGGGCGTAGACCGTGGCCGGAAACGAAGGATCGTCGAGGGTCACGGAGATGTACTCCCGCCCGGCCTCACTGGTCTTCTTCCACGCCGCGCCGATGTCGTGGCTGGTCGCCTGCAGGCGGAAGTCGGGGGCCTTCTCGTTGTCCCCCTTGTCGTTGGGCACCAGCTTGACCTTGACGTTGAGCGTCAGGCTGCGAAGCGTGCCGGTGAAGCCGTCTTTGTCTGCGGTGAAGGTGCCGATGTTGGCCATGATGATTTCTCCTTACGGTGGAACAAGGTTCGCGCCCATCGCGTCCTTGTTGTGATCCGGCCGACGGGGGACGGGTGGGCGGCACCGCTTGCGGTCGAAACGCAGTGGAGAGCCGTGAGGCGAAAAGAATTTGTCCCGCGAGGAATGCGCCGAACGCAGTGACAAAGCAGGGGAAATTGTTTTCGCTGGACGGTTGCAGCCATGAAGCCCGAGGCGCAGCCGCGCCACCGCCAGGATTCACAACAACACAAGGACGCCTTGGGCCGAACCGCACCGCAAGGAGATAGGGCCGGCTCGGCATCCCCGCATGAAGGCTGCTCCGGCTCGCCCGCTGACGCGGGCCAGGTCAACCACCCAACGACAAGCGAGAATGCCCCGCCACACCTTGCAGCGCCGGTCTTGAGGTGTGGCGTGGAAGCTCCATAGCGATGCCGGGCGGGTTGTCCGTGAACTTCCTTCGTGACGTGATGGGCAAGAACCGCCAGCGTTGAGGACGGCGCGCATTCGGACAACCTGCCGCAGCAAGCGTCAGCGTGTTCGCCGGCGCCTCGTTCATCGCGGCGGGGCGCTGGCCGGGCCGATCAGGCACAGCCGGTTCGGCGGCATCGAGGGGCGCCAAGCCGTGCGCGGCGCGGATAGTCCGCAGGGCTTTCCCCTGGAGGCAAACGCAGCGCGCAGCGCCGCAGGCGCGAAGGCGTGAGGGATTGAAGCCGAATGGCCGTGACGACAAAGACGGCACGGGGCGCAGCCCGAAAGCCCGGCGGCGCTTTGCGCCGACACGCTCAAAAGCCTAAGAGCACAACAAGGGGCTCATTCTGGGAAATAGCAGGCACTATTTCCAAATAGATTTAATTTGCCGATGCCTACAGATTCGCCAACGAAATGGGATAACCCTGAGCCGCCATTTCCTTTGCCAGAAGCGGCCCTGCATCCTTTTGCAGATTGTCCTTGAATGGGATATAGAGCAACCCTTGGATGTCGGATGGGCGCTCCATATTGTCTTGTTGCTTCATGAGAATGGCAACGTTCTTACGACCGAGCAGCGTAAGCATCATGCCCAATTCCATCACAACATTTTGGCGCGCACGGAACGCCTTTTCGTCTTCGTGACCAGCGCGGTAGCCCTCGTCGTCGGGCGTGGCCAGCACCACAGCAAACTTTACTTCTGCCGTGTATTTTTCCAATTTCTCGATGATGGTCTGCCCTTCCGAAGGAAGTTGATCCAAGATCAACGGCTCAAGCCTCCAGCGGCGCAGCATCGCTTCAAGCTCGGTTCGGGCGGCATTATCGTGCCCATAAACCACGAATACCTTGCTGAGCATTGGCTTAGCAGCAGCGCCATTCTGTGGAGCTGGTGCCGCAGCCTGTGCAGGTTGTACGCCAAGGCAAGCCTTTACCGCCTCTTGGTTCTTGCCCTGAACATTGAAATTGCCGGTGTGGTAGCTATTGACGATTGCTCCATTTTGCAAACGAAGTTGTGTGCCAGTGCCGTTTGCAAGTGCCGTCTCATTCGCAATCTGAAGATTGCCGGCCTGTAGGCAGGCCTTAATTTCGTCGAGAGTCATTGCCATTCCTTCTAAGCTCCCCAAATCGCTTTTTTCGCAGCTTCGCTAAGTACATCGACAACAATGTCGCGCACGCCAGATGCAACCGAAGCGCCGACCTTCGTCATCACCTTCTTGAATCGAAGGGATGCAACTTGAGTTTTTGGACTGTCTTTGGTCAATTCCGTCAAATCGGTACGGAACTGCTGGACTTCTTCTGGCGACAGCTCTGCGCCTGCTTCCACTAGCTCAACAGCGCCAGCAATCTTGCGTTCAGTCCAAGGGAATCGGCTACCGCAGTTGTGGCAGAACGAGGGAGGCTCGTAATCACCACCCAAGCCGAAAACGCCTTCAACGTAGAAATCGCCGCGAATGGATGCGCTGCACGAAGGACACTGCATGATGGTCTCTTCACCGCACTTAGAGCAGAACGCCTCTCGAAGCTCGGGATTCTGATCAGCGGCTGTTGTTGCGACATGTCCGTTAGGACAAACCTGTGCGACCCGATATGTCCCCATTACGCTCCCTTGTTATTTATGCCGATAGATACGGCGTTGGTCAAATCAAGGGATTCTAAAGCAACAGCGTGGAAATTGGAGGCGTGGATGACACCGGGCGCGGCCACTGCCGCGCCCGGATTTTTGCACTCACTGCGCCCAGGGCGCGGTGCTGATCGGGTTATTCCTTCGTCTCGATGAGCCACCACACGGCACGCGGCAAGGCGCGGCCCGTGATGGGGTGAATGTCGGTCAGGTCGGCGCGGGCTGACCAGCCCGAGGGCGGGCGGTAGCCGCGCACGTCGCCTTCGCCGTGCCAGCGGCGGGCGCGTATCGTGCCGGGGGCATAGATCGCCGCCATGCGGGGGCGGCTGGTGGTGTAGGTCATGGGTGTTCTCCTTCCAGCAAAGCGCCCCGGTCGAGGCCGGGGCGCTTGCTTTTGCACGGGTCAAGCGGCTAGCGCCACGGCGGGCTCATCTGCTGTTGCCTCGGCATCCTCCGGGGCGTCGTCCTGCTCCTGTGGTTCTGCCTGCGTGGCGTCCGGCCCTTCGGCCTTGAAGATGGCAGGCATCCAGCCCGTGCCGTCTGCCAGCCGCTCGGCTTCGCTGGCAATGTCGGCCTTCTTTAACTTCGCCAGCCGGGTGACGTGCGACGGGGCGAACCGCTCCACGGCTTCCAGAATTGCGGCCTTCGGCACATGCCGGAAATAGCCCTCATTGGTGGGCTTCCACCATGCGGCCATGTCCAGCCTCACGGCCTGCGCGAGTTCTTCGCCCGGCTGCTGCCGTGTGGTGCGGGGTGTCACCACGTCCACCGTGACGGCCACGCATACCGCCAGCAGCCGCACCAGTTCGTCTTGGGACTTCGCCAGCAGCGCGGCGAACAGTTCGGCGCTGTCCTGCGGCAAGGCTTCGCCCGCCACCTGTTGCAACTCGCGCAGAGCGACGGCGGCGGGGGATTCCGGCCAGTCGGGGGCCATGCCTTCCAGCCGGTCTTGCACTTTCAGGCTCACGCCCAGCGGCAAGTCGTGGCCGTGGTAGCCGCCTTGCAGCACCGTTTGCACCATGCCATGCACCAGCGCAGCCAGCGCCACTTGCGGATGCCGTGCCACTTCGATTTGCAGCGCGGCGGTGCGGTGGGCGCTCAACCGTTGCGCCAGCCGGTCGGACATGGCGGCGGTCTTGGGCTGCCCTTCGCTGTCTCCGTCCTCGCCTTCGTCGTCGTTCCCAGCATCCTCGCCGCTGAACCCTTGGCGCAGGCGTTCCAGCGTGCGCAGCGCCTTGGCTTCGGCCTCGCGCAGCAGCCCGCGATAAATCACGGCCTGACCGTTGCGGTCGGTGGTGACGATGGCACCGGCTGCGGCCTTGACGGTCGCGCCGTAGTCCTGCAAGCCATCTTCCAGCGCCTGCAACTGCTCGCCCACGGCTTCGCCTTCTTCCTGCAAGGCATCGGCCTTTTCCTCGTCCTCGGCATCAAGCGCGTCATCCACGGCGGCGGCCAGTTCGTGCATCTTGGTTTGCAGCTTCTTGATGCGCTGCGCTTCGCGCTTGTTCGGTTCGCGGCGTTCCCTCGGCGCACGCTGGAAGGCGTGCAGGTCGGCATGGGTCACGGCGTGGGTGGCATCCACCCACGCCCAGCCTTCGGCCTTCACCTCGGCGGCGATACCTGCCAGCTTGTCTTGCGCCAGCCGTTCCAGCAGCGCGGCATCGGTCAGATACACGCCCGCGTCACCTTCCGCGAACAGGTCACGGCGCACACCACCGCCTGCGGCTCCGTAGGTATCCAGCCCCACGAAACGCACCAGCGGATGCCGGTATGCGTCAATCTCGCGCTCGGTGAGGCGGTCGCGCAATTGCGAAGGGTTGCGCTGCCACTTCGGCGCGTCGTAGAACGCGGTTTCCTGCGCGGCGTGGTCGTCGGTGATGGCAAGGGCCATCAACTGATCGAGCGTCACGGCTTCGGCACGGTAGTCGGCCAGCAGGCGCGGCGAGACGTTCGCCAGCTTCAAGCGGCGCTGCACCACCAGCGGGGACACGCTGAAATCGGCGGCTATGTCCTCGATGGGTCGGCCTTCGGCCACCAGCGCGGCGAATGCCTCGAACTGGTCGGCGGGGTGCATGGCTTCGCGCTGCACATTCTCGGTGAGGCTGGCCGTGCGGGCGGTGCCATCGGCCACCAGCAGGCAAGGCACTTCCCATTCCTTGCTGATGCGGCGCTTTCTCGCCAGCAGCTTGAGGGCTGCGAGGCGACGGCCACCGGCCACCACTTCGTAATTCTCGCCATCGGCGGCGGCAATGACGATGAGGTTTTGCAGCAGGCCGACACGCTGAATGCTCGCGGCGAGTTCGGGAATGGACATGCGCGGGGTCTTGCGCACATTGCGCCCGGTCGGGCGCGACACCAGCCGCGACAGCGGAACCAGAATCAGGTTCTTGGTCGGGTCGGCGGCTTCCAGCGGGGTAGCGGCGGCGGCGTTGAGGGCGCGGGCTTCGGTCTGGGTAACGGCGTTCATGGTGATAACTCCTATGGGTTCAGGGATGAAGCAGCGAAGAAAGCGGCAAGGGCTGCTGCCTGCCCCTGCCGCGTGGGGAATCAGGCTTTCAACTGGCGCAGGCCATCGGCCAGCATCCAGAGGGCGCGATTGAGGCGCACATCGGAATCAATGCCCTGCACCGGGCGGGTTTGCTGGCGGCGTCCGTTGACGCTGCGGCCATGCAATCCGCCTTTGGTCAGGTTCTCTTGGGTGCGGTTGAACACGCTCCACAAGTCCGGGCGACGGTCGTCGAACCGGCGCGGCATCAGGATTTGGCTTTCCGTGATGGGCGCGGGTCTGTTGTCGGTGGGGTCGTACTTCAAGGCCAGCGCGGAACGGGCGAACACTTCGGCTTCGCCTTCGTCCAGCGTGATAGCGCGCATGGCATCGCGGGAATCCTTCACCCGGTCGAAGCCGCGCAAGACTTCGTAAGCGCCTTCGATGACATGCCCGGAAACGTCGCCCTTGTGGGGCACGCGCACATCGGCCACGGTGTCGCCGCATACAAGGCCATTGCTGCACACGAACCGGAACATTCCGGCCAGCATCTGATAACTGCTCGTCCCGTCATGGGAATTGAGCAACACGATTTCATTGGCTTCCGCGCCGTTGATCTGGCTTGCGTGGCGCAGGCGCAGCATGTGTTTGGTGTGCTCGCGCTTGCCTTCGTCGCGCACGCGGGTTTGCGTCACCATGAAGGGTTGAAACCCCTCCTTGCGCAGTTCGGCCAGCACGGCGGCGGTGGGGATGTAGGCGTACCGCTGCGAACGGCTTTCATGCGGCGCGTCCGCGAAGATGGACGGGGCCACGCGGTGAATCTGGTCATCGGTCAGCGGGTAATCGCTACGCAGCGAGGGGGAACGGGAAGCGAAACGGGATGCGAGTTGCATGGTCTTTCTCCTGACGAAAAGGGTTTGCTGTTCAAACCGCACACCGGATTCCTAGATTCGGAGCCCAGCCTTTCGGCTGTTTGGTGCGGTTGGCACGAGGAACCCGGTTGGCCCTGTTGCCACCGTCTTTCCTGAGTTCATCGCCCGCGGCCAAAGGAGCGCGCGGACGAGGACCGTCAAGGAGACAAGCGCAGGGTTGGTGCGGCCCGCAGCGCAGCGAGGACACGGCCCTGCGCGCCTTGACGGCACCCGGAAGCGGGCTACGGTCGCGGAGAAGGTGATGAAGTCAGGGGAGACGGCTGGACATGGCAACGGCCGTCCCTGTGTGCCGAACCGCACGCAAGCGAAGCGCGCAGGTCCGAAGCTGGAAGCCGGGCCGAAGGCGTCAGGGATGTGAAAGGCTGGCGAATGCCAGTCCCGTCAGGGATGAGCGAAAAGCGAACCTGGAACAGCGCGGTCCGCGAAGCGGAGACGCAGGAGAACTCTTCGCTTATTATTTGTTTTGCAAGCAAATGTTGCCAAAGCAAGAACACGGAGGTCCAAAAATGATCGTCTGCATTAACCGCCTCAAGCAGTTCGGCATCTTCAACGACTTTAATGGAACGAAGATCCAGAAGTTCGGCCGGTACAACTTGGTCTATGGCTGGAACGGAACAGGCAAGTCAACCCTGTCGAACCTTTTCTCTTGCTTTGAGCTGCGCTCGATGGTTCCTCGCTTCAGTGCGGGCCAGTTTTCAGTAGCTTTGGAGGATGGCTCAACTATCACGGAAGCTACACTCCATTCATGCCAACTGAATATTCATGTCTTCAATCAACGCTTTGTGCATGAGAACATTGATTGGGACAAATCTGTAAAAAGCATCCTTCTGATTGCGAAAGAGAAGATTGATGACTTACAGAAGCTGGAGAAGTTAAAGGGAGAGCTTCAGTCGAAAAGGAAGGCTCACGACGAGAAGCAAGGCGAGGTAAAGAAGCAGCGCGAAGCGTTGGACAAGTTTCTGACCAATGCTGCCAAAAAGATGAAGCTAGGGCTTCAGGCGATTGATACAAGCGATAGCTATTACCTCAATTACGATCGCCGAAAGCTGTCCAATTTCATTCAGAGCAACGGTGAAGCCATCATCAAAGCCGATTCAGTTCTTTCAGATGATAAAGTTATCGACCTTACGAATGCCGCGAAACCAGATCAGCTTCCAAGCATCAATTTCGTCTCAACATCCATTGAGCCGGATTACTTCAAGAAGGCATCAGGTCGAATCAGGGATTTGATTGGGACTACGGCGGTCAATCAAGCTATCCAGCGGTTGACTGATAACCCGGACATCCGTGAATGGGTTCAAACAGGCTTGGAAATCCATAAAAACCACGAGTCGCAATCGTGCGAGTTCTGCGGCTCTACTTTTACCCAGCTTCGTGCCGAGGCACTTGCTGCCCACTTCAGCAAAGAGTTCACGGATTTTCAGCGCCGACTTCAGAACGCGGCGACTTGGATTGAGTCTCAAGGCGCTCCAGCCAATCAGTTGCCCGCAGCGACCGAGTTTTATAAAGAATTATCGGCCGAGGCGGATAAGCTCCAAAAGGACTACGCAACCGCTGCTGAGAAGATTGATAAGCAAATGGACGGATGGCGCGAAGCCCTGAAGGCCAAGATCACAGACCCTGGAAAGACGGACATTCAAATCTCGGACGTGGTCGAAGATGACGTCAAAAACTTCAATGAGATTCTGAAGTCGATCGTCGCGCTCGTCGGAAAGCACAACAATAAGACTTCTAACTTCAAATCTGAGACCTCAAAAAGCAAAGTGGCACTGGAGCTGCACTTTGCTGCGGCTGAGGTGCAAGAATTTGACTATGCTGGAAGTGAGAAGAAATGCAATGACCTTGAATCAGAAGCAAAAAACGACCACAAGGAAATTGAGAAAATTAGTCAAGAGGTCGGTGCTATAGAGGCGCTGCTCTCGAATGAAACGGTCGGAGCGAAGGAGTTCAATGACATCTTGCATCGCTTCATTGGCCGCTCTGAACTTTGTCTCAGCTTCAATCAGAAGAAGAAGGGTTATGAGATCATCAGAAACGGGGTGGGTGAGCATGATGGGAACTTGAGCGAAGGTGAGAAGACTGCGATTGCATTTGTGTACTTCATCACGAAGCTCAAAGAGAACGGAAACAACATCAAAGACACGATTGTCGTCGTTGATGATCCAGTCTCAAGCTTTGATTCAAACCACTTGTTCCATGCCTATTCATTCCTGAGAACTCAATGTACTGAAGCCAAACAACTTTTTGTGCTGACCCACAATTTCACCTACTTCAAGCTAGTGAGAGATTGGTTCACTGGAGCGAACAGAAACAGGATCAACAAGGGAAAAACGGAGAACTGCTTCTTCTATCGGCTGGATGCTCCACCTGGCTCACCCCGCCATTCATTGCTTGTTGACGCTGATGACTCTCTGAAAAATTACGGTTCTGAGTATCACTACATATTCAAAAAACTTTATGAGTACAGAGCCCATACGACTCTTAACAGAGATGAAGCATTCTTGACTGCGAACCTTGCTCGCAAGCTCGTTGAGTCGTTCTTTACCTTCAAATATCCAAAGCGGAGAAGCGACATCAGTCAGTTGATGGATGTTGGTCTGAAAGACTGCATCATCACAACACCGGAGCTGAAGGAGAAGATCTATCGTTTTATCAACAAGTATTCGCATAGCGACGTAATCGAGATAACCGAGGAGTCCGCAGAAAACTTGGCAGGCGAAAGTCATAGCGTCATCGGGCACATTTTTCAGTGGTTGGAGGAAGTGGACAAGAAGCACTACGACGAGATGATTCAGGTTGCGACTGCCTGAGCATCAAGCCGGCGAGGGCGAGAGTTGTGCTACCAGGCGCAGCAAAAAGGGGCCGAAGCCCCTTCGTCAGATCAGGCCACGTTCGGCAAACGATGTGGTGTCGGTGCCCGCGACGATGACGTGATCCAGCACGCGCACGTCCACCAGCCCCAGCGCCTCCTTGAGCCGCTGGGTCAGTGCTCGGTCGGCCCCGCTCGGCTCGGGATTGCCGCTCGGGTGGTTGTGCGACACGATGACCGCCGCCGCATTGAGCCGCAGCGCCTCTTTGACCCGCTCGCGCGGATACACCGATGCGCCGTCGATGGTGCCTCGGAACATTTCGGCGTACTCGATCAGCCGATGCTGCGTGTCCATGAACAGCACCGCGAACACCTCATGCTCGAAGCCGGCCAGCTTGGCGCGCAGGTACTCCTTGACCGCCGCCGGCGACGTGAACGACGTACCACGCTGCATCTTGCGCTCGATGGCTTGGCGCGCGGCCTCCAGAATCTGCTCGGCAGTCGCCAGCAGGTAGCGGCCCTGTGCGTCACGCACCATCAGCGAGGAATCGAACGAGGAAAAGGACAGTTGCGACATGATCGTGCTCCGGTTGCTCGGGCGGAATTGCCCGGAACCGTGGCGAGCACGGCGCAGCGCAAGCAGTCAGGGGTCAAGGACGGCCGCCAGGCCGCAAGCGTGCAAGCACGCGCAGCCCTTAATGGCGAGAACGCCGTGATACGGTGAAGGGAACAGCAAGACCGCCCACACCCTCCCAATGCACACACTCGCCTTTGTGCAAGCGGAGCGCGCAGGCCTGTCAGGGCCGAAGGCGTCAGCAACTGTCTTGAATGTCAAGCATGAAGGCTCGACAGGAGCCGATGTCCACGTTCTGTCTTGACATTCGATCTCAAACAGAACATCATTAGTTACATGAAACGCGACAGCCGCCTGTCTTCCGTCCTGCATGCACTGCTGCACATGGCCGAGCAGGATGGCCCCGTCACTTCTGAAACCCTGGCTCAATGCTTGGGTACCAACCCCGTCGTCGTCCGGCGCACCATGGGGTATTTGCGAGAAGCGGGCATCGTCACTTCAGATCGAGGCCACGCGGGTGGATGGCGCATCCATGCCGATCTTGGCGCCGTCACCCTACGCCAGTTGCACGAGGCGCTAGGCGAGCCGGCCATGTTTGCCATAGGCAATCGCAACCAAACACCGGAGTGCCTGGTCGAGCAATCGGTGAATGCCGCGCTCGAAGGCACGTTTGCCGAGGCGGAGGCGCTGCTGCTGAAGCGGTTCTCGGAAATCACCCTTGCCGATCTGGCCGCCGACTTCGCGCGCCGGCATGCGGCAGCACGACGCAAGAGGAGTTGACCATGCACCACGACGTCATCGTCATCGGCGGGAGCTATGCGGGAATGGCCGCCACCCTGCAATTGGTGCGTGCGCGCCGGTCTGTGCTGGTGATCGATGCGGGCGAGCGGCGCAACCGCTTCGCCAGCCATTCGCACGGGTTTCTCGGCCAGGATGGCGTTCCTCCCGGCGAGATCGCGGCGAACGCGCGCCGCCAGCTCGAAGCCTATCCGACGCTCTCCTGGCTTGAGGGCCGGGCCGAAGCCGTTACAGGGCAGGTGGACGAATTCACTGTCACGACGTCCGATGGCCTATCGCACCAAGGCCGCCGCATCCTGGTGGCCACCGGCGTGGCCGACCAGCTACCTGCCGTCGAGGGCCTCGCCGAGCGCTGGGGCAAGGCGGTCTTCCATTGCCCGTACTGCCATGGCTACGAGCTTGGCCAGGGCCGCATTGGCGTCGTCGCCACCGGCCCGATGTCCGTCCACCAGGCTGAACTGCTGACTGATTGGGGCGATGTGACCTTGCTGGTCAACGGCGCTGTGGAACTGAGTCAGGAAGCCAGGTCCACCCTGGAGCGACGGGCCGTGACGATCGAGGAAGCGCCCATTGGCAGGATCGAAGGAACGGCAGACGTGGTGACGGCCGACGGGCGGTTGCTGCGCTTTGCGGGTCTGTTCACCGCGACGCGCACCTCTCCCTCCAGTTCTCTGGCCGAAGCGATAGGCTGCGTACTGGAAGAGACGCCCATGGGAGTTCAGGTGCGCACCGATTCCGAGAACAAGACTTCAGTCACTGGGATATTTGCCTGCGGCGATGTGGCGCGGGCGCCTCATTCGGTGTCGCTGGCCGTGGGCAGCGGCGCCATGGCAGGCGCCCAGGTCCACCGTTCGTTGCTTTGGCCCGAGACCATCGCCCCCGTGCAAACGGAAGGCGGCAGCCGATGACCCCGTTTTCCGACCCGGCGGCCGTATCGAGCTATGCAGAGAGGACCGCGAGGATAGTGCCCGGCCTTCGGGATTTGCACAGGATGGCGGGTGTGCTGCTGGCCGAACGTGCGCCTGCCGACGCACGCATCCTGGTGCTCGGCGCCGGCGGCGGGCTCGAGCTGAAGGCCTTCGCCGAGATGCAGTCCGCCTGGCACTTCGACGGCGTGGACCCTTCTGCCGAGATGCTCGACCTGGCCCGCACGACCCTCGGGCCTATGACGCCTCTCGTGCGCCTGCACGAAGGCTATATCGACAGTGCGCCGATCGGGCCTTTCGATGGCGCGACCTGTCTTCTGACGCTTCACTTTCTGCCGCCGGCCGAACGCCTCGGAACCTTGAAGGAAATCCACTTGCGGCTCAAGCCCGGGTGCCCCCTTGTCGTTGCGCATCACAGCTTTCCCAGCGAGGATCCCGTCAGGGACAGATGGCTCGCGCGCAATGCAGCGTTCGCGGCTGCTTCCGGCGTGCCTATGGCACAGGCCGAAGGCAGCATCGCAGCGATCAAGGAGCGGCTACCCGTACTTTCACCCCAGCAGGATGCCGATCTGCTTCGCGAGGCCGGATTCACTGATATCGAACTGTTCTATTGCGCATTCACCTTCAAGGGCTGGGTCGCCCGCAGACCATGAGGGATCAGGCCAACAGGCCGCATGGTGGCACGATGTCAGCCTCCGCATCGTTCTGGGCAGTTGCCGCCTTTTCTTTCCATGGCCTGCCGGTTCTTACCATGGCATTCAGAATGATCAGTAGCTTGCGCATGCAAGCCACGATGGCGACCTTTTTGGGCTTGCCTGCTGCTACCAGCCGCTCATAGCAGGTTCGGATCACAGGGTTGTGCCGCATAGCCACGATTGCCGCCATGTAGAGAGCGCTGCGCACTGTTGCCCGATCACCGCAAATCATGCGCTTGCCGCGCGACTGGCCCGAGTCCCGGTTCATTGGCGCTACGCCCACCAGGGAGGATATCTGCTTGGCCTTGAGCTGCCCCAATTCTGGAAGCTCGGAAATCAGCGCAGCCGTAGTCGCCGGCCCAACGCCCTTGACGCTCTGCAAGAGCTTCGTCAGACTGGCTTGATGCTTGGAAAGGTGTGCTGCGATCCTCACGTCGATGTCCTGAACCTGGCGCTTCAGGATGTTCATCAGCTCGATGATCCCAGGCTGCACATCCGCGTGAGAGGCGTACTTGCGCTGACGTTCACTGACTTGCAAGCGCACAAGCTGCCTCCGGCGAGTCACCAGCGCATGCAGGCACTGCTGCGTCTCATCTGCCATCGGTTTGGTGAAACGATCCCGGTCTGGGCGTTTGTAGATCACTTCGGCCAACTCTGCCAGCATCAGCGCGTCGACGCGATCCGTCTTTGCCAGTCTGCCCATCGCCTTCGCGAAATCTCGCGCCTGCCTGGGATTGACTACCGCCACCCGGAATCCTGCGGCTTGCAGAACACAGGCGCAGGCAAATTGGTAGCGGCCAGTGGCCTCCATGACAATGAGCGAAATAGGTTGTCTCCTCAGTGCTGCCACCAGGGCTTGGTGGCCCCGTTCGTCGTTGCTGAAAGCTGCGGCTACGCCATCCCTCCCGATGACCACATCGAGTGTGTTCTTCGAGACGTCGATACCGACGACTGTTCCATTGGCCATGATCTCTATGTCCCATCCTTGCAAATGCGAATGTGGTTCCTGCAACTGTTCGGGCTTGCGGAGACCAGTCGCAGACATGCGCTCAGGACTGACGCACGGGCTTGGAAGCACCGAGGGATAACGAGCTACATGCTGCGGCCAATCACCGGTGCCAAATGGCACCGGGCGTGAACGGCATTCCGATCACGTGGAATGGAAGATACAAGGGGTCAAAGCCGGATGGCCGCGATTCGGCACGAAGCGCGGAACGCACGAATGCTGCTATCAGGATTTTTCGCCAGGCTGCCGCTGCTCGATCTGCAACCGCGCCCGCTCGGTCGCCTGCTGCAACTTTTCCCCAAGCACCGCACGCGGCGGCAAGCTGGTCAGGTACTCGGCAACGTGGATGCCCGACTTGTCCAGCTCCAGCAATTCGATCTGCTCGCGCTTCTTGCCGGTGCAAAGAATGATCCCCAGCGGCGGGGCTTCCTCTGGCTCCCTCTCGTGCTTGTCCAGCCAGCGTAAGTAAAGCTCCATCTGCCCTTTGTACGCCGCCTTGAACTCGCCGATCTTCAATTCGACGGCCACCAGCCGACGCAGTTTGCGGTTGTAGAAGAGCAGGTCTAGGTGGAAATCCTCGTCGTCAATCGGGATGCGCTTCTGCCGGGCGACGAAGGAAAAACCCGCACCCAGCTCCAGCAGGAAGGATTCCATTTCGCGGATGACGGCCGCCTCAAGGTCGCTTTCCTGCCAGCTATCCCGCAGGCCCAGGAAATCGAGGATGTACGGGTCGCGCATGACCAGCGCCGGCGTCATGCGCTGCGCATCGCGTAGGATCGCCAGCTCCTGCGCGATGGTTTCCTCCGGCTTTTGGGACAGCGCCGTGCGCTCGTACAGCATCGAGTCGATGCGCCCGCGCAGCGTCCGCACGCTCCAGCGTTCGGCACTCGCCATCTGCGCGTAGTAGTCCCGCTGGAGCGGGTCTTTCAGCGGCAGCAGCGCCAGGAAATGCGACCAGCTCAATTGTCGTGACAGCGTCACGACAATTGGTTCGTCCGGGTAGGTGGCGGCGAATTGCACCATCCGGCGCAGGTTCTTGTCCGCGAAGCTGCGCCCATAGTCGCGGACAAGCTGCTCGGCCAGGGTCGACAGGATTTCCTCGCCGTACCCGGCCCGCTGCCCGGCCAGCACCGCCGTATGGATGCGCTGGCCGATGCGCCAGAACAGCAAGGTCAGTTCAGCATTGACCGCCGAGGCGGCGCGCTGGCGCGACGCCTCGATCAGTGCCCGAATATCGCCCAGCAGCGCCTTTGGCGCTGCGGGTGACGCGATGGATGCCTTGCGCCTGGTCATGCAGTTGCCTCCGCAGGGAGCCGCTTGGCGCCGGTGATCGTCTTGCGCCGGTTCGCCACCAGTTCGGCCGCCTTGCGCACCGGATCATCCTCGGTGTGGACGTAGCGCATGAACATCGCCACGGTCTTGTGCGCGGTCAGCGCCATGCCGACCTTGACCGGGATGCCCGAGTTGGCAATGTCAGTGGCAGAGCGGTGGCGGATGCCGTGCGTACCTACATGCGCCGCGCCCGCTGCCTTGAGCGCACGGCTCCAGCCGTTGTAATACTCGCCCGTGGTCAAGTGCTGGCCGGGACGGTTCGGGGATGGCAGCACATACGGGCAATCGTCCCGGCGCGGTGCTGTCGAAAGCAGCCGATAGGCTTCTTCGCTCATGGGCTTGGACATGCCGCCGGTCTTGCTGTCGGGCCAGACGACGCGCCGGTTCTCGAAGTCCACCCAATCCCATTGGAGCGTGACGATTTCACCACGACGACCGGCGAACTCGAATTGCAGCCGGATCGCCAGCGGGATGACGTAGCTTTCCATCCCCTCGGCCTCCAGATGCTCAAGATGGCGGAACAGTTTGCCCATGTCCTCGTCGCTGATGAGGTGGGTGGCCTTGCCGTTGGGGAACATCGGGACATGCCGGCACGGATTGGTGCCGTCGGGCCGGTAGCCCCACACCTCGGCCAGATTGAACATGCGGCGCATGACGCTGAACGTGCGGTTCGCGTCGGCCGGCTTGTGCGTCATCTTCTTCATCATCCCGGCCACGTCCGGGCGCTTCACGTCCTGAACCTTCATCCGCCCGATCATCGGGACGATGTTGCGGTCGATGACGCTCTGATAGCCTTCCTGGGTGCTGGGCTTGTTGCGCAGCTTGGAGTAGTCCTCCATGAACTTCGTGCAAAGTTCCTTGACCGTGGGCGCTTTGCGCGCCTGCGCTTTGTCTGCGGCTGGGTCGCCGCCCCGGCGGACCTGGGCCAGCCATTCCTGAGCCAGCGAGCGGGCCTGTTCGACGGTCAGTTCCCCGTACTGACCCAAGGCTGGCTTGCGGCGCTCGCCGGCGTTCGTCCGGTACTGGAGCATGAACACCTTGCGGCCCGATGGGGTAACCTTGCACAAGAAGCCGGGCACCAGGGTATCCCTGAGTTCGACAGCCTGCGCTTGGGGTTGTGCCGCATCGACTGCGGACTTGGTGAGCTTGATCTTTGCCATGATGACTCCTCGGAAAGACCCGATTCCCAAGAGCCTCATAGGGGCCACCAGCAGGGAAGTTGGGTCAGGTTTCGGAAAGCACCGGCATATGTTGGACTCGCCTAAGTTATTGATAAACCTGCTGTATCGGGCTTTGGCGTAGTCCGGCGAAGTTCGGTGCTGGAGTCATGGTGAAATAAAAAAGCCGCCCACAAGGGGCGGCCTTTTCACAGTTCCCGAATCTTACAACTTCGGACCCGCAGCCTTGATCGCATCGCTCACTTCAAACTTCTTGAAGTTCTCGATGAACAGACCAGCCAGGGCCTTCGCTGCTTCATCGTAAGCGGCTTTGTCAGCCCAGGTGTTACGTGGGTTCAACAGGCCGGTTTCAACGCCCGGTACGGCCAATGGCACGTCGAGGTTGATGGTGTCGAGATGTTCGGTTTCAGCACCGACCAACGCGCCGCTCTGGATCGCTGCGATCACGCCGCGGGTGGTCGGGATGTTGAAGCGCTTGCCAACGCCGTAGCCCCCGCCGGTCCAGCCGGTGTTGACCAGGTAAACCTTGGAGCCGAAACCGCGGATACGCTTGATCAACAGCTCTGCGTATTCGCCGGCCGGACGTGGGAAAAACGGCGCACCGAAGCAGGTGGAAAAGGTGGACTTGATGCCGCTGCCCGAACCCATTTCGGTGGAGCCCACCAGCGCGGTGTAGCCGGACAGGAAGTGATAGGCCGCTTGTTCTTCGCTGAGGATCGACACTGGCGGCAGTACGCCAGTCAGGTCGCAGGTCAGGAAGATCACCGCATTAGGCTCGCCGCCCAGGTTCTTCTCGGAACGCTTGGCAACGTGCTCCAACGGGTAAGCGGCGCGGCTGTTCTGGGTCAGGCTCACGTTGGTGTAGTCGGCGTGCTTGGCATCGTCGATCACCACGTTTTCCAACACGGCACCGTGCTTGATAGCTTTCCAGATGACCGGTTCATTCTTCTCGGACAGGTCGATGCACTTGGCATAGCAACCGCCTTCGATGTTGAACACTACGCCCTCGCCCCAGCCGTGTTCGTCGTCACCGATCAGGTAACGGCTTTCGTCGGCGGACAGGGTGGTTTTACCAGTGCCCGACAGGCCGAAGAACAGGGTCACGTCGCCTGCTTCGCCGATGTTGGCGGCGCAGTGCATCGGTAGTACGTCGGCGGCCGGCAGCAGGAAGTTCTGCACCGAGAACATGGCTTTCTTCATTTCGCCGGCGTAACGCATACCCGCGATGAGCACTTTTTTCTGGGCGAAGTTGAGGATCACGCAACCGTCGGAGTTAGTGCCGTCGCGCTCCGGCACGCACTCGAAGTTGGCCACGTTGAGCACTTGCCATTCGTCGCGACCCGCCGGGTTGTATTTCGCCGGGTTGATGAACAGGCAACGACCGAACAGGTTCTGCCAAGCAGTCTGGGTGGTCATCTTCACCGGCAGGTAGTGAGCTTCGGAAGCACCTACATGAACGTGGGAAACGAAATGCTCTTGCGCGTTGTTGAACGCCTCGACGCGAGCCCACAGAGCGTCGAATTTGTCAGCTGGGAACTTGCGGTTGATCGGGCCCCAGGCGATGGCGTCCTGAGTGGAAGGCTCTTCAACGATGAAACGGTCGACTGGCGAACGGCCGGTGCGGTGCCCGGTTTCTACGACCAGCGCGCCAGTATCGGCAAGCACGCCTTCACCGCGCTGCAGGGCTTCTTTGACCAGATCGTCAACACTCAGATCGGTGTATACGGCGTTATTGGCTTGCGTCATGAGGTTCCCCGTCGGCCTATGGCCGAGTGCTCCAAACGTTTTGTAGTAGAAAGTTGCGCACTACTACCGCGAAAAAAGTGGGCCGGATTATGCCAGAAAAGCCCAAAAAGAGTAGGGCCCTCCCGTCAGAACAGCGCTTATCCGGCGATTCACAGGTGATTTACCTGTACTTAAACGTTTTAGTGACGGGTACCGGAAGGGGTATCGACGCCTGCGCCAGCGAACAATTGGGCTATATCGGCGGTATCGAACAGGTAGCGCTGATTGCAGAATTGGCAGTCGATCTCCACCTTACCGCCATGCTCCACCGCAAGATTTTGCGCATCGTGCAGGCCCAGGCTGACCAAGGCATTGCCCGAACGCTCGCGGGAGCAACTGCAATGGAAGCGCAGGCTTTGTGCATCGAACAACCGCACCTCTTCCTCATGGTAGAGGCGATGCAGGATGGTTTCGTTGTCCAGGCCAAGTAACTCTTCGGCTTTCAACGTGTCGGCCAGGGCGATGGTGTGGCGCCAGCTTTCCGCGCGATCGTCTTCGTCCTTGATGCGATCTGCCGGCAGTTGCTGCAACAGCATGCCGCGGGCGCGCTTGCCGTCCGCGTTGAGCCAGAACTTGGTGCCAACTTGCTGCGACATCACGAAATAGTTAGTGAAGCATTCCGACAGGGTTTTACCGTCAAGGTCGACAATCCCCTGGTAACGCTGGCCTTCGGTCGGGTCGACGGTGAGCGCCAATACGCCGTTGGGCATCAGGTCGGACAAGCTCGCGTCCGGGGCGATCAACTCGGCCTCGTAGCGGGCCAGACCACGAATATCGCGCTCGCTGGAACACTCGATCATCAGCAGCGGAATCGGGCCCTCGGAGCGCGCCTGCAGGATCAGCAAACCGTCGAATTTCATGGTCCCCACCAGCAGCGCCGCCGCGGCCATCAGCTCGCCGAGCAATTGCGCGACCGGCTCTGGATAGGCGTGTTTGGCAAGGACTTCGGCATAGCTGAGTTCCAGCGACACCAGTTCGCCGCGAGCGTCGCTGTCGTCGAAGATGAAGCGTTGGGTGAAGTCTGTATGCGGCAAATCAGTCATAGGTCGGATATCTGAAGTGATGACAAAATGGTTACAAAGTTTATAAAATTAAACGCTTTGGCACCAAACTGGTGCGATTTTACAGAGCGAAGAGGAACAGTTTATGAACAATCCGGGTTTGTTCCAAGCCAGGTGGAACCTCGGGGGCTGGGCGCTCTGCAATCTACTCGCTATCGGGCTGCTGTGCTTTTGGCTATGGCCCACGGGGCAGATGCTGTGCGTGGTTTTCGACGAATGGCTATTTCATCTACTCAATGACCCGCTGGCCACAAGTTCAACCTGGCTGCATGTGTGGGCCGTAGCGAGTTTGCGACCGTTCGATGCAGTGGTCGGGGTGATTCTGCTGGCGCTGTTGATTCGTGGCGATTGGGTGTTTAAAGCCGTGCAGGTTCGCCAGGCGTTTTTCGGGTTCTTCAGCATCCTGCTATTGCTACTGTTTATTCGCATGCTGTTTTCCAAACTCGCAGCGCAGATGGGCTGGCAACACAGCAGCCCGTCGATGATGATCAGCGGCGCTATCCAGATGAGCGACTATTTCCCAGGGCTGGAAAAAACCTGGGAGTTGAAGGACCGCTCCAGCCAGAGCTTCCCAGGCGATCACGCGTCGGTGCTCTTGATCTGGGGGATGTTCATGAGCGTGTTCGCCAAACGCATTGGCCAAGTGCTGGTGATCTGGGGCTTGGCGCTGCTGTTCATGATGCCGCGCCTGGTCGCCGGCGCGCATTGGGGTCAGGACGATTACATCGGTGGGGTATTACTGGCGCTGCTGGCCTTGGGTTGGGGTTATTACACGCCTTTTGCCGCGAAGGTGTCCGGGGTACTGCTGCGGGTAACAGCACCGATCTTCGGATTATTTGGCAAACTGCCCGTGCTCGGTCGACTGAGCGTCATGCGGACCTTCACTTAACGCCGCGCTGACAGTGTGATTGCCGCAATCAATCGTCATTGCCACTGCCGCGAAACTTAAACAGGTCGCGGCGTTGCTTCTTGCTCGGTTTACCGTCAGTAGTCAGGCCTGACGCCCCGGCCTTGCGCATCGCCGCCGCTTGTTCGCGCTTGGCGATGCTGGCTTGGGTTTCGACGTACAGCGTCTGGGCTTCAGGTGCACCGCGACGCACGATCGACAATGCCTGGACCACGATGGTCTTTTCATCAAACCCCGTACGAATCTCAAACTCATCGCCAACACGCGGCTCTTTACCCGGCTTGCAGCGTTCCCCTCGGTGATGCACTTTGCCGCTTTCAATAGCAGCCTTGGCCAAGGCGCGGGTTTTATAGAAGCGCGCCGCCCACAGCCACTTGTCCAAGCGGACCTTGTCTTCCTCTTCCTGCTTTTGAGCCACTTGAATTCCTCTCTCTGAAAAATGTCGCAACTTTACCGTTGAAACCCTTCGACGCATAAATCCCAAGGCTCGCCTAAGATACGCCAGGTAGCACCCGTTTTCGCGAGGATACGCCGTGACCGACTTTCCCCTTTCACTCACCTCGCCGGGTCAACGGTGCGTGGGCTGCCAGCAGAGCGAACCTTTGGGGTTCGATTTTGCGTTCGCCTACCAGCCTATCGTAGACCTTAGGGACCATTCGATTTTTGCCAATGAGGCGCTGGTGCGTGGCGTCAACGGAGAAGGGGCGCTCTCGGTGCTGCAACAGGTTAACGAAAGCAACCGTTACCGCTTCGACCAGCGCTGCCGGACCCAGGCAATTGCCGGGGCCGCTGCGCTGGGGATGCAAACTCATCTTTCAATCAACTTCATGCCTAATGCCGTGTACCGTCCGGAGTTGTGTATCCGCAGCACACTCGAAGCGGCTCGCGCGCACAATTTTCCGCTGAACCAGCTGATTTTCGAGACACTGGAAAGCGAGCATGTAGATAACTATCGCCATTTGACGAATATTCTGCGTGAATATCGAGAATTCGGCTTCAAGACCGCCATCGATGATTTCGGCGCGGGCTATTCGGGGCTGAACCTGCTGGCCGATTTCCAACCTGACTTGATCAAACTCGATATGGCGCTGATTCGCGATGTCGACAAGGATCGTGTTCGCCAGGTAATCGTCCGGGGGATTGTCACAATCTGTGAGCAGTTGGGGGTTACTGTCATCGCCGAAGGCATCGAAAGTGCTGGTGAGCGAGACTTCCTGTCCGACTGTGGAATATTTCTGATGCAGGGCTATTGGTTCGCCAGGCCCGCATTCAATGCTTTGGCCAAGATTCCCTCCCAGGCCTGGGCGAATTGAGCGGTTAGCCATATTGAAGACATTTGATCATTTGACCGTTGTGGGTCTGCGTGAGTGGGTGGCCCTTCCCGACCTGGGCGTGGCAGGCTTGCGCGCGAAGATCGACACCGGCGCCAGCACCTCCAGTCTGCACGCCACCGACATAGAGCCGTTCGAACGCGACGGTGAAAAATGGGTGCGCTTCACCGCGCACCTGGGCAGCGTGGTGCAATTGCGCCATCGTCGCTGCGAAGCGCCCTTGGTGACGATGAAAACCATCAAAAGCTCCAACGGCCATGCACAGGTGCGCTATGTGATCAGCACCACGCTGGCGTTGGGTGATCGGGTATGGCGGGTGGAGTTCACCCTGGCCTGCCGCAAAGCCATGCGTTACCGCCTGTTGCTGGGTTCCAAGGCGCTGATTGACGGCCAATTGGTGGTCAATCCCGGCGTCAAGTATGTTCAAGACAAGCCGGTGTTCCCGGTCTCTACTATTTCTGCCCCAGGTGCTGCATGAAGATTGCTGTGCTGTCGCGAAACCCGCGTCTGTATTCCACCCGCCGCATGGTCGAAGCCGGCACCGAACGTGGCCATGAAATGGTGGTGATCGACACGTTGCGTGCCTATATGAACATTGCCAGCCACAAGCCGCAGATTCACTACCGGGGCAAGCCTCTGGAGGGTTTCGACGCGGTCATCCCACGCATTGGCGCGTCGGTGACCTTCTATGGCTGCGCGGTCTTGCGCCAGTTTGAAATGATGGGCGTATTTCCACTGAATGAATCGGTCGCCATTGCTCGATCACGGGACAAACTGCGTTCTCTACAATTGTTGTCGCGCCGAGGCATCGGCTTGCCGGTCACCGGCTTTGCCCACTCCCCCGACGACATCCCGGACCTGATCGAAATGGTCAACGGCGCACCGCTGGTGATCAAGGTATTGGAAGGCACCCAAGGCATCGGCGTGGTGCTGTGTGAAACCGCCACCGCAGCCGAGTCGGTGATCGAAGCCTTCATGGGCCTCAAGCAGAACATCATGGTGCAGGAGTACATCAAGGAAGCCGGCGGTGCGGATATTCGCTGCTTCGTGGTGGGTGACAAAGTCATCGCGGCGATGAAACGCCAGGCCAAGCCGGGGGAATTCCGCTCCAACCTGCACCGTGGCGGCAGCGCCAGCTTGATCAAAATCACTCCGGAAGAACGCATGACCGCGCTACGAGCAGCCAAGGTGATGGGCCTGGCGGTGGCAGGCGTGGATATTTTGCGTTCCAACCATGGCCCGCTGGTGATGGAAGTGAACTCCTCACCCGGCCTGGAAGGGATCGAGACCACCACGGGCAAGGATGTGGCGGGGATCATCATTCAGCATCTGGAAAAGAATGGCGGGCCGAATATGACCAGGACCAAGGGCAAGGGTTAGAGACGCAGCTGTTTGCTTCAAGCTATAAGCTGCAAGAAAGGGCAAAAGCTGTCTGCCTTTTGCTTGCGGCTTTAAGCTTCGAAACTTGCCGCTGTTTTTATACCGCGTCTCTAGGCAACATCAGCCCAAGCGGCAACCGCACCCGCGCCTCCAGCCCGCCTCCCTCGCGATTGCGCAGCTCGACATTGCCGCCATGCATCGACGCAATCCGCCGCACAATCGCCAAGCCCAAGCCTGTCCCTTTGCCTCCGCGCGCACGATCACCTCGGGTAAAGGGGTTGAAGATGCCTTCCAGCTCAGCAGGATCAATGCCGGTGCCGCGGTCCATCACACTCAGCACCACATAAGGCGCAGCGCTATCGCCGGACACGTACGCCGCCACTTCCACATCCGTACCGGCGTGATGAAGGGCGTTGCCAATCAGGTTGTTCAACAGGCGCTTCATCGACACCCGCCGCAGCGCGAACGGCTGGATCGGTTCCAGGCGCATGCGTACCTGTTCGCCATTTTGGTTATAGGGGGCGACGACCTCACGCACCAGATCGGTGAGATCGACTTGTTCGACCACCTCATCGCGGCCGTCACGGATAAATGCCAGGAACTGATCGAGGATGGCGTCCATGTCCTCAATGTCCCGGATCATGTCATCCGTCAGGTCCGTATGGTTGCCCATCAACTCCAGGGAGAGGCGCAGGCGTGTCAAAGGTGTGCGCAGATCGTGGGACACCCCCGCCAACATCAACTCGCGTTCGCGACCGGCCTGTTCGACGTCTTCCGCCATCTGGTTGAAGGCGCCGTATACCTCCGTCATTTCACTGGGTGTGTCACTCACCGGCAGTCGCACACTGCGGCCCTGGCCCAACTGCCGGGCAGCGAACACCAGGCGCTTCAGCGGTTGGTTAAGCTGACGCACGAAAATCCACGCGGAGGCCGTTGAAAGCAAGCCGATGGCCAGAAACCAGCCCAACACGTTCCAGATTTTCTGCCCGCGCAATGGATGCGGATACAGCGGCACTTTCAGCCAATCCTCACCCAGGCTTGGCGCACGCACCCACAACGCCGGTGACACATGCATGCGCAGCCGCACTTCGGTGTCCTTGCCCAATTCGGCCTGCATCTGACGCTGGTAAATCTCGCTGTAGGGCCAATGCTGCTCACCTTCCGGCACACCGGCGCCGGCCACACGCACCAGGGTGGCAGCCTTGGCGATTTTCTCGCGATTCTCGGGGTCAGCGGCCCAATAGGCACGCAGTGTAAGAGCAACGCCGTGGCTGTATTGCCGATCCACCAGCACATCCTCGTTCATCAGCAGATAAACCAGCGTGAGTGCCTTGGAAAACAGAACGACGATCAGCACCAGCCAGAGGGTGCGGGAGAAGAAACTTTGCGGGAACCACAACGGGGTTTTCATAGAGGACAGCTGGACACCTTGCAAGAATGAGCGGCGCTCGCAGAATTGCAGACGCCGAGCATCCCGTCGACCTTTACGGGGTCAAATGCCGGGATGCCCACCTCTGCAAATCATCGGTCACTTGGTAGCGGTGCCATCCGGCACGAACACGTAACCCACGCCCCACACTGTCTGGATATAGCGCGGCTTGGACGGGTCCGGTTCGATCATCCGGCGCAGACGGGAGATCTGCACGTCGATGGAACGTTCCAAGGCATCCCACTCGCGACCACGGGCCAGGTTCATCAACTTGTCACGGGTAAGCGGCTGGCGGGCGTTCATCACCAGCGCTTTCAGCACGGCAAATTCGCCGGTGGTCAGCATGTGCACTTCATCACCGCGCTTGAGTTCGCGGGTCGCCAGCGACAGCTCGTAATCGCCAAAGGTCACGCTTTCATCTTCGCTACCCGGAGCACCCGGCACCGCTGGCGCCTGGCGACGCAGTACAGCTTTGACACGCGCCATCAACTCGTCAGGGTTGAAAGGCTTGGCCAGGTAGTCATCGGCGCCCAGTTCGAGGCCCTTGATGCGGCTCAGCTCATCGCCCTTGGCGGTGAGCATGATGATTGGAATCTGGTTGTTGGCGCCGCGCAGACGCTTGCACGCAGTCAAGCCATCTTCGCCGGGAAGCATCAGATCGAGCACGACAAGATTGAAGACTTCGCGCCCCAGAAGGCGGTCCATTTGCTCGGTGTTCGGTACCGCGCGGGCACGATAGCCCTTGGAGTTGAAGAAACGCTCCAGCAGGCTGCTCAGCCCCGGATCGTCATCAACGATGAGAATTTTTTCGCCTTCAGCAGTTTGTGCAGTGCTGCTCATTGGATGCTCCTCTTATCTCGGCGCGCATTATGGCGTAGCTGCCGTTATACGCACCGTGTGCATTGTTAGCAGATTTTTCCTCTACTGCCAGCGAACCCGCGCCCTACACCCCTCCGGCACAGTACCCCCCAAGAGCAGAACGCTGGTTATAATGCCGCGCCGTCGTGCAGGGCAACGTCAGATCGTTACCGTTTACTGCCGGGTTTTTTCACAGGTTTGTCGCGATTTTTTCGATTTCGAGGGTCAATAGGCTGCCTCTTGACCCAGGCAGCGGCGCCGGTCGGGCCGCTCAACCAGCCTCGCAACGCCTTGTTTACCGGGCTCCCGAGCTGCTTTTCAGAATTTCAGGTGGTTTTATGGACAGCATCAACAGCCGCATTGCCGAGGAACTCGGTGTACGCCCACAACAGGTCGAAGCGGCCGTCGCTCTACTGGATGAAGGCTCCACGGTGCCCTTCATCGCCCGTTACCGTAAAGAAGTGACCGGCAGCCTCGACGATACCCAACTGCGGCATCTGGAAGAGCGCCTGCGCTACCTGCGAGAACTCGACGAACGGCGCATCAGCATCCTCGCCAGCATCGAGGAACAGGGCAAGCTGACCCCGCAACTGGAGCGCGACATCAAGCTCGCGGACACCAAGACCCGCCTCGAAGACCTTTACCTGCCCTACAAACAGAAACGCCGCACCAAGGGCCAGATCGCCCTGGAAGCCGGCCTCGGCGAATTGGCCGATGGGTTGTTCAACGACCCGTCCCTGACGCCGGAAACCGAAGCCGCGCGCTTTGTCGATGCCGCAAAAGGCGTCGCCGACACCAAGGCCGCGCTGGAAGGCGCCAAGTACATCTTGATGGAGCGCTTCGCCGAAGACGCCAGCCTGCTGGAAAAACTGCGTAACTACTTGAAGCAAGAAGCCATCCTCAGCGCTCGCGTAATCGCCGGCAAGGAGGAAGAAGGCGCCAAGTTCCGTGACTATTTCGAACACGACGAACCGCTCAAGAGCATGCCTTCCCACCGTGCCCTCGCCATTTTCCGTGGCCGCAACGAAGGTATTCTCAGCTCCGCGCTGAAAGTCGGCGACGAACTGCCGGGCACCATGCACCCGTGCGAAGGGATGATCGGTCAACAATTCGGCATCCAGAATCAGAACCGTCCTGCGGATAAGTGGCTCAGTGAAGTCGTGCGCTGGACCTGGAAGGTCAAGCTCTACACCCACCTGGAAACCGACCTGCTCGGCGAGCTGCGCGACGGCGCCGAGACCGAAGCGATCAATGTGTTCGCCCACAACCTGCACGACCTGCTGCTGGCCGCCCCGGCCGGCCCGCGCGCTACCCTGGGTCTCGATCCGGGCCTGCGCACCGGTTGCAAGGTCGCGGTGGTGGACGCCACCGGCAAACTGCTGGACCACGCGACCGTGTATCCGCATGTGCCGCATAACAAGTGGGACCAGACTCTCGCGATCCTCGCCGCCCTGTGCGCCAAGCACTCGGTAGACCTGATTGCCATCGGCAACGGCACCGCGAGCCGTGAAACCGACAAACTGGCCGCCGAACTGATCAAAAAATACCCAGCCATGAAGATGACCAAGGTCATGGTGTCCGAAGCGGGTGCGTCGGTGTACTCGGCATCGGAGCTGGCCTCCAAGGAATTCCCGGACCTGGACGTGTCGATCCGTGGCGCGGTGTCCATTGCCCGTCGCCTGCAGGACCCGCTGGCCGAACTGGTGAAGATCGACCCTAAATCCATCGGCGTCGGCCAGTACCAGCACGACGTGTCGCAGTTGAAGCTGGCACGCGGACTGGACGCGGTCGTCGAAGACTGCGTGAACGCCGTGGGCGTGGACGTCAACACCGCCTCGGTGGCGCTGCTGGCGCGGATTTCCGGCCTCAATGCTACCCTGGCGCAGAACATCGTCAACCACCGCGATGAAAATGGCGCCTTTAAAACCCGCGCCGCGCTGAAAAAAGTCGCGCGCCTGGGCGAAAAAACCTTCGAGCAGGCTGCCGGTTTCCTGCGCGTCATGAACGGCGACAACCCACTGGACGCCTCGGCGGTCCACCCGGAAGCCTACCCGCTGGTGCAGCGCATTGCCGCCGAGACCGACCGCGACATCCGCTCGCTGATTGGCGACGCCGCGTTCCTCAAGCGCCTGGACCCGAAGAAGTACACCGACGAAACCTTCGGCGTGCCGACTATCACCGACATCCTGCAAGAACTGGAAAAACCGGGCCGCGACCCACGTCCCGAGTTCAAGACCGCCGAGTTCCAGGACGGTGTCGAAGACCTCAAGGACCTGCAACTGGGCATGATCCTCGAAGGTGTGGTGACCAACGTGACCAACTTCGGCGCCTTTGTAGATATCGGCGTGCATCAGGACGGTTTGGTGCATATCTCCGCGCTTTCGGAGAAATTCATCAAGGACCCGCGCGAAGCGGTCAAGGCCGGTGACGTGGTCAAGGTCAAGGTCATGGAAGTGGATATCCCGCGCAAACGCGTTGGCCTGTCGATGCGTATGAGCGACACCCCCGGTGAAAAAATCGATGGCGCGCGGGGCGCTCGTCCTGGCTCGGCGCCGCGTCAGTCGCAGAACAGCGCACCGCGCAAGGAAACCACCACCGCGGCGCCTAGCAACAACGCCATGGCCTCGCTGTTCGCCAATGCCAAACAGTTGAAGAAGCGTTGATGGAGATCCCGGCCGGCTTGACCCAGAGCGAGTTCAGCGAACTGATCGGCTGCCGCCTGCAACGCCTGGAGCAGGGCGTTGCCGAGGTGGCCCTGAGCCTGGAGCCGCATCTGCGCAACCGCGCGGGCAAGCTGCATGGCGGGGCGATTTTCAGTCTGGTAGATATCACCATGGGATTGGCTTGCTCCAGCTCCCATGGTTTCGACCAGCAGAGCGCGACCATCGAATGCAAGATCAATTACATCCGCGCCGTGGAAGACGGTGAGGTGCTGTGCACCAGCCGCATCGTTCACGCCGGCCGGCGCACGTTGGTGGTCGAGGCGGATGTGTACCAAGGCGAAAGACTTGTCGCAAAAGCACAGGGCACGTTCGCTGTCCTATAGCTCCCCACCCTCGATTTGAGTTAATTTCGGCGCTGCTTAAACAGCGTCGGAATTTTCTCGCTGTGCTATAGCCCAATTCATGGAATGAAGTAGGCTTTTTCAAAGCGGGTCAACTTGACTCAAAACCAGGCGATCACGCCAGTTTTAACTTCACCCTTGTAGACCGTCCTGCCCACCCCCATATTGGGGCGACTGACGCGTGAAGGAATCCAACTTGAGCGAACTTCTCAACCGCCGCCTGGCCCTGCTCGGCAAGCGCGAACACCTCTCCCTGCTAGAGCAGTGCCTGCACGGCATCGAGCGCGAATGCCTACGTGTCACGGGTGAAGGTCGCCTGGCGCAGACGCCGCACCCCGAAGCCCTGGGCGCTGCGTTGACCCACGAACAGATCACCACTGACTACTCGGAATCGCTGCTGGAGTTCATCACCCCAGCCCTGCCCAACCCGGCCGATACCCTGAGCAGCCTGGAAAGAATCCATCGGTTCGCCTACACCAAGCTGGGCAGCGAATACCTGTGGAGTCCTTCGATGCCGTGCCCATTGCCGGCCGAAGAAGATATTCCGATTGCCTACTACGGCACCTCCAATATCGGACAACTCAAGTATGTGTATCGCAAAGGTCTGGCCCTGCGTTACGGCAAGACCATGCAGTGCATCGCCGGCATCCACTACAACTTCTCGCTGCCGGAAAAATTGTGGCCGCTGCTCAAGCAAGACGAGGGCTATGTCGGCACTGATCGTGACTTCCAGTCCGACGCGTATATCGCGCTGATCCGCAATTTCCGCCGCTACAGCTGGCTGCTGATGTACCTGTTCGGTGCTTCGCCGGCCCTGGATGCCGGGTTCCTGCGCGGACGTTCGCACCAGTTGGAAGTACTCGACGCCGACACCCTGTATCTGCCTTACGCCACCAGCCTGCGCATGAGTGACCTGGGTTACCAGAGTAACGCCCAGGCCGGCCTGACGCCCTGCTACAACGACCTGGCGAGCTACACCGACAGCTTGCGCAAAGCGGTGGCAACGCCCTACGCGCCGTACGTCGAAATCGGCACGCATAAAGACGGTGAGTGGGTGCAGCTCAACACCAACATCCTGCAGATCGAAAACGAGTACTACTCCAACATCCGCCCCAAGCGCGTGACTTACACCGGCGAACGGCCGATCCAGGCGCTGATGGCGCGGGGTATCCAGTACATCGAAGTGCGTTGCCTGGATATCAACCCGTTCCTGCCGATGGGCATCGACCTGCCGGAGTCGCGCTTCCTTGACGCGTTCCTGCTGTACTGCGCCCTCAACGAGAGCCCGCTGTTCGCCAACAACGAGTGCAGCAACGCCACCTCCAACTTCCTCAGCGTGGTCAAGGAGGGCCGCCGTCCGGGCCTGCAATTGCAGCGTCAGGGCCAGGCCGTGGACATGAAGGAATGGGCTACCGAATTGTTGGAACAAATCGCGCCGCTGGCCGCCCTGCTCGATGAAAGCCACGGCATCACCGAACACAGTCACGCGTTGGACGCCCAACTGGCCAAGGTCAATGACCCGTCCCTGACACCGTCGGCCCAGGTGCTGGCGGCGATGGCCGAGCGCAAAGAGAGTTTCGCGCAGTTCTCGCTGCATCAGAGCGAAGTGCACGCCGAATACTTCCGCCGCGAGCCGTTGCCGGCTGAAGAGCAGGCACGTTTTGAGGAGCTGGCACGCACATCGCTGGCGCAGCAGGCGGAACTGGAGCAGAACGAAGTGGGCGATTTCGATGTGTTTGTCGGCTCGTACCAGGCGAGTATTCTAGCGATCAGTAACTAAGACCGAACTCGGTCAATTGGGAGGGGGCTTGCCCCCGATTGTACTGGGCCAGTCAACCCACCAGTGGCTGAACTACCGCCATCGGGGGCAAGCCTCCTCCCACATTTACCCCAATCAAGCTCAAGGTTCGCTTCACCCTTACCCACATAAGCTAATTCGAAAAAGTTATTTATTTTTCGATTCTTAGATCATTTAGTCTCCTCTCACGCCGAGCCTCGGCCACCTGATTGAGGAGATTCCCCTTGAAACTGCTTACCCCTCTGCGCCTGTTGGCCGCATTGTCCCTGGCCGGTGCCAGCCTGTTTGCCCAGGCGGCGGATGTAACCATTGCCTACCAGACCACCGTCGACCCGGCCAAAGTCGCGCAGGCCGACGGCGCTTACGAAAAAGCCACCAACGCCAAGATCGACTGGCGCAAATTCGATAACGGTGCGGACATCATCGCCGCCATTGCCTCCGGCGACGTGCAGATCGGTTACCTCGGTTCCAGCCCACTGACCGCCGCGATTACGCGCAAAGTGCCGGTGCAAACCTTTCTGGTCGCGACGCAGATCGGCGGCGCCGAGGCGCTGGTGGCGCGTGACGGTTCGGGGATCAACAGCCCGCAAGACCTGATTGGCAAGAAAGTCGCCGTGCCATTCGTGTCCACCGGCCACTACAGCCTCTTGGCCGCGCTGAAGCACTGGAACATTGACCCGTCCAAGGTGACCATCCTCAACCTCGCACCGCCGGCGATCATTGCAGCCTGGAAGCGCGGCGATATCGACGCCACCTACGTGTGGGACCCGGCACTGGGCGTAGCCAAGGAAAACGGCAAGGTGCTGATCACTTCCGGCGAACTGGCCAAATTCGGCGCACCGACTTTCGATGCCTGGATCGTGCGTAAGGATTTTGCCGAGAAGCATCCGGAAATCGTCAAGGCTTTCGCCAAGGTCACGCTGGATGCCTACGCGGACTATCGAAAAGACCCGCAAGCCTGGCTGGCCAACACAGGCAACGTCGACAAACTGGTCAAGCTCTCCGGCGCCAAGGCCAGTGATATCCCACAACTGCTGCAAGGCAACGTCTACCCGCTGGCCGCAGACCAAATCACCCTGCTCGGCGCGCCGACCATCCAGGCCATAACCGACACCGCCGCATTCCTCAAGGAACAGGGCAAAGTCGAAGCGGTACTGCCGGATTACGCCCCATACGTCAGCGCACAGTTCATTAGCCACTGATTCGGGAGTTCATCGCGATGGCCTTGCTACAACTGGAGCGCATCAGCGCACAGTACCCAGGCGCCCCGGCACCGGTGCTGGCGGATATCTCACTGGACCTGGGGCCCCAGCAATTGCTGGTGGCTCTCGGCCCGTCCGGCAGTGGCAAGACTTCACTGTTGAACCTGATCGCCGGCTTCGTCGAACCCAGCGCCGGGCGTATCAGCCTCGACGGCGTGCCGGTCAAAGGCCCGAGCGCCGAGCGTGGCGTGGTGTTTCAAGACGATGCGCTGCTGCCCTGGCAGGACGTGCTGGCCAATGTCGGCTTCGGCCTGGAATTGGCCGGCGTGCCTAAAACACAGCGTGAAGCCCGCGCGCGGGAAATGCTGGCACTGGTGGACTTGGCCGGTTTCGACCACCGCCGCATCTGGCAACTGTCCGGTGGCCAGAAGCAACGTGTCGGCCTGGCCCGCGCATTGGCCGCCGACCCGCGCGTATTGCTGATGGATGAGCCGTTCGGCGCCCTGGATGCCTTCACCCGCGAACAGATGCAGGAGCTGCTGCTGCAAGTCTGGCGGCGCACGGCCAAGCCGGTGTTTCTGATCACCCACGACATTGAAGAAGCGGTATTTCTCGCCACCGATCTGATTCTGCTGGCGCCCAACCCTGGCCAGATCGTCGAACGTCTGCGCCTGGATTTCGGCCAACGCTATGCCGCCGGCGAGTCGGCGCGAGCGATCAAGTCCGATCCGCGCTTTATCGAAACCCGCGAACATGTCTTGGGCAAGGTGTTCTCGCAACGGCAGGTATCCCCATGAGCAGCTACGAACTTCCTGTCATCACCACCGAGCCGGCAACACAAACGCCCATTCCGGTCCGCCGCAGTCTGAGCACGCGCTGGATCAGCCTGTTGACCCTGACTACCTTGCTGATCGCTTGGTGGGCCGTGACTGCCACCGGTGTGATCGAGCCGCTGTTTCTGCCGCCGCCGGCCGCTGTGCTGCAAAAAGGCTGGTTGCTGGCGACCAGCGGTTATATGGATTCCACCTTATGGCAGCACCTGGCCGCCAGCCTCAGCCGCATCGGCCTGGGCCTGGGTTTTGCGGTGTTGACCGCCGTGCCGGTGGGGATCGCTATCGGAGCCAACCGCATCGCCCGTGGCATCTTCGACCCGTTGATCGAGTTTTATCGGCCTATTCCACCGCTGGCCTATCTGCCGTTGATAGTGATCTGGTGCGGCATTGGCGAGCTGTCCAAGGTGCTGCTGATCTACCTGGCGATCTTTGCGCCCATCGCGATCGCCACCGCCACCGGCGTACGCACCGTCGACCCGGCCAAGCTGCGTGCGGCGCAGTCCCTGGGGGCAACCCGCGCGCAATTGATACGTCATGTAATTCTGCCAAGCGCCCTGCCCGACATTCTCACCGGTGTGCGCATCGGCCTGGGGGTGGGCTGGTCGACGCTGGTGGCCGCTGAACTGATCGCGGCCACCAGTGGGCTGGGGTTTATGGTGCAGTCGTCGGCGCAGTTTTTGGTGACCGATGTGGTGGTGCTGGGGATTTTGGTCATAGCCCTGATCGCCTTCGCCCTGGAAATGGGCCTGCGTGCCCTGCAGCGTAAATTAGTGCCCTGGCATGGCCAGGCACACTGACTGTGAGAATCCCATGAGCAACGTTACCGTGAGCCCCTTGAGCACCGCCCTGGGCGCCCAGATCAGTGGCGTCGATATCACCCGGCCGCTGTCCCCCGATCAGCGCGACGCCATTGAACAGGCGTTGCTTACCCACTCGGTGCTGTTCTTTCGCGACCAGCCGATCACCCCGCAACAGCAGGCACGATTCGCGGCGAATTTCGGTGACTTGCACATCCATCCGATCTACCCCAACGTGCCGGAACAACCCGAAGTATTGGTGCTCGACACCGCCGTCACCGACGTGCGCGACAATGCGGTGTGGCACACCGACGTGACGTTCCTGCCCACCCCGGCCCTCGGCGCGGTGCTCAGCGCCAAGCTGCTGCCGGCGTACGGCGGCGACACGCTGTGGGCCAGCGGGATCGCGGCGTATGAGGCGCTATCCGCGCCGATGAAACGGCTGCTGGACGGCTTGACCGCCACCCACGACTTCATCAAGTCCTTCCCTCTGGAGCGCTTCGGCAACAGCACCGAAGACCTGCAGCGCTGGGAAGCTGCCCGCCAAAAGAACCCGCCATTGTCCCATCCGGTGGTACGCACGCACCCGGTGAGTGGGCGCAAATCGCTGTTTGTCAGCGAAGGTTTCACCACCCGGATCAACGAGTTGGAAGCCGCCGAGAGCGAGGTGATTCTAAAGCTGTTGTTTGCCCACGCCACTCGGCCGGAATTTACCCTGCGCTGGCGCTGGCAGGCCCATGACGTGGCGTTCTGGGATAACCGTGTGACCCAGCACTACGCAGTGGATGACTACCGACCGCAACGGCGGGTGATGCACCGCGCGACGATTCTGGGAGATGTGCCGTTCTGATTTCCGGCGCCCCGTGCAGTCCAGCTCATTACGCGCCGCCTCGCGTCGGCGCTTTTTATGCTCATAGCGAACTTTAAACAGCCAATATCGACCGCATCCGATTTATTAAAATAAAACTCGCCATATGGCCTACTCTCGGCAACCTCGTTACACAATTAATTAACATCCCCGCCTTGCTATCACTTCAGAAAAATCCTCTATAGCTATCGTTATCTCACGTTACCAATTCCGCACTGGCACTCGGAACCCCAGACAGTTACCAACCACAGATCTCACGACACTGTCGCGACGTGAAAACGCTAACGCCTCACTCATCAATACCGCAAAAGCGATATAAAACTTAATCTTATACCGACAAAAAACTTATTTAATTGAGAAACAAATAGATGAACACATCACTAACATCTACTCACCCGTCAATCGCCGCCAATAGACAAAGCGAGAATTATAACAACACGTTACCCACGGCAACTGCGCCTCACAAGCACTCTAATTCAACATCAATGAAACATACACTTGCTCAGACCACCTCAGCATCCGCCCCCTCTCATATAAGTGTCGAAAAAACACTTGCACTGCTTGGCAATGCACTCAATGAAATCATGACATCACTGAATAACCTGCTAAACATACAACCATCGGTAAAAACGTTGGTTGATAACAAGCCTCTCCGGCCAGCCACCGATCTACCCCATACAACATTGGAAACCACCCAGGTAGTTGACGAGGCGACCGCCCCCCAATCACACGAGTTTCTTTCAGCCAAAAAAAGTGGCGAAAAACCGGATGACATCTGGGGCGGGCTGTTTTCTTCACCAGTGCTCACGCTGTATTCGAGCGGCGCCCCGCTCAGTTCCCATGTCGCGGGTATAAAACTGGCCATGCAACGGTTTGGTCAAAGTCCACGGGATATTTTCAGTGAAGTCACCAGACTTGACACGGGCTTCAATATAACGATGCGCGACGGCTTCAAACTTCATATTACGTTTGAAGAACTAAAACTGGCTCAAGAAGGCTGCCAGATGCTCGGTGACGAAGGCATGCTCAAAGATGCAGCCTTTCTTTTCGGCGTCTTGGTAAAACGAAAGCAGATCGAATCATTTAATGCTTCGGCGCCCTCCGACTATGCCATTGCCATGTGGGAAACCAACAAGGGGGAGTCGGCCAAAAACGTGTTGGAGTTATTGGGCATGAAAAACCATATCCAGTCGGCCAAGTCCCATGACATCGCCGCGAATAAAGGTTTAGGCATTGTTGTGAAAAGCCCTGTGGAGTCCCTCGCCATTGTCGATGGGTTGGCAGACTTCAACTGCACACCTTCCGGTGTCCGAAAACATCAACAAGCCTACCTGCTTACTTGACTATTCCTTTGAAACGCCTGGAACAAAAACATCACACCCTTAGGAATTGAGCCGATGAACACGTTCTCCAACTACCGCTCCAACGCCCTGTCCGCCAATGTTTCTCCCTCGCTGGACAACCGCAATGCGCTGCTAAAAAACCACGATTACGAGGCTCCCCAGCAACCCAATGCACACACCCAGCACAGCATCGAGTTGGTCTTAAGTTCGATGTTCACGTTATTGCAAAGCCTTGAAACTGCTCTAAAGAACTTGACCCACCCGCAACAGGCAGCGGTCATCCATCAAGACACGCAGCTTTCCACGCCTGTCCGTCCCGGCGTTGATACAACACGGCAACTCCCGACCCGTCTTAATAGCCTGCTGCAAAAAGAGGTCACGCCAACGAACGACACTGAAAACCCGCAATTCCCGGACCTTTCGTCAAAAACCAACGGCGCAGCGCCCAGCGATATCGAAAAGGGGTTTTATTCCGTGCCCCGCGAGTTTGGTGAAAACCGCTATACGGATCGCTACGCGGCAATGATCAAACTGATGATGATGAGGTTCGGACAGAGCCCCATGGATTGTTTCGAAAAAGTCACCCGAACGGGAGACACCTATGCCGTCGACATGAAAGACGGAGAAAGCGTGAACATCACCCGCGCGGAAATAAAACTTACGGCAGATGCCGCCAAATTCGCCGGCCATGACAACGGAATGATCAAGGACGCCAACTTCATGCTGACCGCTTACGTAAAGCGCGTTCAGAACACCCATGAAGATCCGGTCATTCGCTCCAACTTCGAAGCCGCCTTGCGTAGCGTCATCACTACGCAAGGGTTTGAGAAAAAGATCCTGGAAGACCTTGGCATGGTGCCGTTTATGACTCACGCCAACGCACATGAGATGTCGGAAACCAAGGCACCGTCCTACCTGTATAACCACGGCCTGGTGCTGGATAAAGAGGCGCTGCCGTATGACGGGCACGGCTACATCCTGGTCTGAGCATCCTTGCTCGTTGGCTGTAACACAGGCGGATTTCCAAGCATCAAGGCGCATTGCATGAACTTATCAGCACTCGTGGGCAGCTATGCCCAACCTTATTCCAACCTCGTCCCCCCTGCGATTGAGCACACCGGCACCGCGCGTCCTGGCGCGTATGACAATACGGCGGCACAGGTCAACCGGTTCGACACGGGGTACATGCCCATGTCCAAAACCGCCGCTGGCATCAAGCCCAAGAATATCTGGTCTGCTTTCACGCAAGGCAGGCAGGGGAATTGCGTCACTGTTTCGGCTATAAAAGCGGCGATGATGAAATACGGTCACAGCCCCCATGGCATCTTCAAGTCGGTGACCGAAACACCCACCGGCTTCGATATCGTCATGCGCGACACGTTCAAGCTGAGCCTGACCCATGACGAAATAAAACAGGCGAAGACCGGTTCGGCTTTTCATGGCGATGACCCCGCAGTAATGGCGGATGCGGTGTTTTTATATGCCGCCAGTGCCAAGCGCGCGCAGATGAAAAACCACGAGGGCCGGGCGAAGCGAAGCTTCGAAGCCGCCATGGGCACGCTCAACGACGGTGAAGGAGACCGGGATGGGTTTAAGCGCCTGGGCCTGTTAGGCAAAACCCGCTGGACTCATTTTCGCGAACTGGACAAAGGCAACACCGGCACCGCCTCCCTCAACAACCATTCGGTGGCCGTGGTCGATGGGCACGTGGACCTCTATGGGGAAAAAATACCGTTTTCAATGTCCGAGTTTCGGCATTGGCGCGGGATGTACCTCAAGCTGGTATAGCGCCCGCGCCTGACCGGATGATCAAACGCCCTCTCGCCGTCCAGGCGAGAGGGCGCCGTGCATTACTGCGCCAGTGACGGCTTTTCCCACAAGTTAATCCCACCTTCCTGGGCAAACCGATCGATTTCCGCCAGTTCTTCAGCGCTGAACGACAAGTTGTTCAGCGCGCCGACGTTCTCAACAATCTGCTCTGGCCGGCTGGCGCCGATCAGCGCGCTGGTCACCCGAGGGTCGCGCAGGGTCCAGGCCAGGGCCAGTTGCGCCAGGCTCTGGCCGCGACGCTGGGCGATCTCGTTCAGCGCGCGGACGTGGGCGAGGTTGGCTTCAGACAAGTGCCCGGCCTGCAACGAACCACCGCCGGGACGATTGACCCGTGCATCGGCCGGCACGCCATTGAGGTACTTGTCAGTGAGCAAACCCTGGGCCAGCGGTGTGAAGGCGATCACGCCGGTGCCAAGCGCTTCGGTGGTGTCCAGCAGGTCTTTTTCCACCCAGCGGTTGAGCAGGTTGTAGGCCGGCTGGTGGATCAGCAACGGTACTTTCCATTCCTTGAGCAGCGCGGCCATCTCGCGGGTTTTGGCGCCGGAGTAGGACGAAATGCCGATGTACAACGCCTTGCCCTGTTGCACGGCAGTGGCCAGGGCGCTGGCAGTTTCTTCCAGGGGCGTGTCGGGGTCGAAGCGGTGGGAGTAGAAGATGTCCACGTAATCCACGCCCAGGCGTTGCAGGCTCTGGTCCAGGCTGGCCAGCACGTATTTGCGCGAGCCGCCGCCCTGGCCATACGGGCCGGGCCACATGTCCCAGCCGGCCTTGCTGGAGATGATCAGTTCGTCGCGATAGTGCTTGAAGTCTTCGCGCAGCAAACGGCCGAAGTTGATCTCGGCGCTGCCGTAGGGTGGACCGTAGTTATTGGCCAGGTCGAAGTGGTTGATCCCCAGGTCGAACGCGGTGCGTAACAGCGCGCGCTGGGTGGCGATCGGCGTGCTGTCGCCAAAGTTGTGCCACAGCCCCAGGGACAGTGCCGGCAGCACCAGGCCACTGTGGCCTACGCGACGGTACGGGATAGATTCATAGCGGTTTTCGGCAGCAATATAAGTCATCGAATCCTCTCTTGGACGTCGGCAAATAAGGCCCGGGAATAAGACTATTCCCAGGCCTTTTAACCAGCTGAATCGCTTAACTTCGCCATTGCTGTTTTACAGCAAAGTCCTACCCGAGAGGAACACGCACGCCTCTTCTCTAGCGCACCAGATGCAGGAACTGCAGGTGACGCTCGTACTGGTCGAGGATGTCGTTGATGATCTGCTCCTTGGTGTAGCCCACCAAGTCGTAATCCTGGCTGCCCTCGCTCAGATGCACTTCCGCCCGGTAATAGCGGCGGTTATTGATAGCTTTCTTGCCCATGCCGCCCAGGGCAAACGACGGCGTGAAGTAGCCGCGCATCTGCACTTGATAGACAAACGGGCGCTCCTCGCCGTGGCCGATTTCCAGGCTGACGCTGTCGTTGGCCGGGTCCGGCTGGGTGACGACGTTCAGGCCCTTCTCGACAAACACCGCGGTCACTTCTTCGATGGCTGGGCGCACGGTCGATTCGAGGAAACGGTACACCTCGTCACGCGATGGAAAGTGCACCGCCTGGCTCAAGCGTTGACGCCAGCCGCCACGGCCCTTGCGTGACGCGGAGATCGGCGCCAGCGAATGCAACTGGGCGATCTGCTTTTGCGATTCCATGTAGAACGCCTTATGCAGCCCCCACATCATCAGCAGCAGAATCAGCGAGAACGGCAACGAGGTCAGCACCACCGCCGACTTGAGCGAATCGATACTGCCGGCGAACAGCAACGCGCTGGTCACCAGCGCCGTCATCGCGCCCCAGAACACCCGCAGCCATTTCGGCCCGTCTTCGTCGGCGTTGCCACCCTTGGACGACAGCGTCGACAGTACCACAGTGCCGGAGTCGGCCGACGTCACGAAGAACACAAAGCTGATAAACACCGTGACGGCGATGACGGCCTTGCTCCAAGGGTAGGTTTCCAGCAACAGGTAAAGGCTCATCGATGGATTATCGATGGCCGATTGGCCGAGCGCCGCCATGCCGTGGTTGAGCACTTGGTCGATGGCGCTGTTGCCGAAGATCGACATCCACGCCAGGGTGAAGCCGAGCGGGATCAGCAGCACGCCGAATACGAATTCACGGATGGTGCGGCCGCGGGAAATCCGCGCGATAAACAGACCCACGAACGGCGACCATGCGATCCACCAAGCCCAGTAGAACACCGTCCAGCCGCCCAGCCAGTCGCTGGGTTTGTTGTAGGCGTAGACGTCGAAACTCTTGGTCGGCAAGGCGCCGAGGTAGTCGCCGATGTTCTGGATCAGAGTGTTGAGCAAGTGCTGGGTAGGCCCGGCGAACAACACGAACAGCAGCAGCGCGCAGGCCAGCAGCATGTTGATGTCGGACATCACCCGCACGCCCTTGTCCACGCCGGCCACGGCCACCAGGATCGCAGCGCCCATCATCAGGGTGATCAACCCGACCTGGATCCACTGGGTGTGGGCGATGCCGAACAGGTAGTCCAGACCGGAGTTGAGGTGCAGCACGCCGAAGCCCATGTCGGCCCCCAGGCCGAACACCGTGGCGATGATGCCAAAGCCATCCACCGCATAACCGATGGGGCCGTTGATGCGCTTGCCGATCAGCGGGTACAGCGCCGAACGCAACGCCAGCGGCAGGTTATGCCGGTAGGCGAAATAGGCCAGGGCCATGCCGACAAAGGCGAACACACCCCAGCCATGCAGGCCCCAGTGCAGAAACAGCACCTGCATGGCCTGGCGTGCGGCGTCGGCGTTCATCGGCGCGCCTTGGGGCGGTTGCACCAGGTGCGTCAGCGGCTCCGAGACGCAGAAGAAAAACAGCGTGATGCTGATGCCGGCGGCGAACAGCATGCCGGCCCAGGACAAGTAACTGAATTCGGGCTCGTCGTGGTCGGCACCGAGTTTTATCTTGCCGTAGCCCGATAACGCGGTGACCACCACGAAGACCAGATACAGGGTCATCGCCAGCATGTAGTACCAGCCGACCGTATTGGCCGCCCAGTTTTGCGCCGCCAGTAGCCAGGCACCGGCCTGTTGTGGGATGGCGATAACGGTCAAGCCGAACAGCAGAATAACCGTGGCGGCAAAGTAGAAAACGGGCGCATTCATGCGCACCAGGCCGCTGGAAGGGGTAGACGATGCACTCATGAGCGATGCACCCCTGGGATGTGAAATGTGGCTGGGAAAAACAGACTCAGCAAAGGTAAGCCTCCTGTTGTGAGCGGGCAGCGAACCACCGGTTTAACTTGAACGAACGTTCAAGTTAAACATGAATAGGTGGTTTTGGACTAATCGCAGGGCTGAGCGGTATGACGGCTGAGCAAAGGAAATCGTTCAGCGACTGCTCACGGAAATACCGCCCCGGTGTGGAATACAGTCAGTGTATCTGTGGCTGACAGGCCACTTGTGGTGAGCCTCCTCCCACCGGTAACCCGTGCAGGTTCTCTACTTCTGCGCCCCATCATCGTGCTGCAGATTCGCTTGAGTGATATTCGCCCCCGCTGGCACATTGCGGGTCAGCCACACATTGCCGCCGATGGTCGAGCCCTTGCCGATGGTGATGCGCCCCAGAATCGTCGCCCCGGCGTAGATCACCACGTCATCCTCGACGATCGGATGGCGCGGGTGGCCTTTCTGCAGCTGCCCATCTTCATCGGCCGGGAAGCGCTTGGCGCCCAGGGTCACCGCCTGGTAGATGCGCACGCGCTCGCCGATGATCGCGGTCTCGCCGATCACCACGCCCGTACCGTGGTCGATAAAGAAACTCGGGCCGATCTGCGCGCCTGGGTGGATATCGATGCCGGTAGCCGAATGGGCGATTTCCGCGCTGATGCGTGCCAGCAACGGCAAACCGGCGCGGTACAAATGGTGCGCCAGGCGATGGTGAATCACCGCCAGGATCCCCGGGTAGCACAGCAGCACTTCATCCACACTGCGCGCGGCCGGGTCGCCGTGATAGGCAGCCAGCACGTCGGTGTCCAGCAAGCTGCGCAGGGCTGGAAGCGCCAGAGCGAAATCCTGGATCAGGCGGATGGCGTGGGCGTCGATGTCACTGTCATCCTCACCGCCCTGGCGCGCGGCGTAGCGCAGTTCCAGGCGTGCCTGGGCGAGCAGGGCATTGAGGGCCACATCGAGGGTGTGGCCGACGTAAAAATCCTCGCTTTCTTCACGCAGGTCCGCCGGGCCCAGGCGCATGGGGAACAGCGCCCCGCACAGCGACTCAAGAATCTGCGCCACGGCCTGGCGCGAGGGCAACTCGCGCCCCCCATGCTCGCCGCTCAGGCGTCCATTGCGGGAGCGCCACTGATCGCGGGCGCCGCGCAGTTGGCTGACGATGGTCTGCAATTGCCAATGGCTGGAACGCTCACTCACGGTTTTCACTCCTGACAAAATGGCCATCACTTTACGGCAAGCGCACCGACCGACATTAAGAACCAATGGTGCGATGCTCATAACCATCGGACATAAGCGATTGACGGTTGCCCGATGAAAAGTGCCTGCCTATAGTCGGCCCATTACTTCGCCACCGTGTTTAACCATGATCAAACAACAGCTCGACCGTTTTGACCGCCTGGAACTGCTGGGCGGTGCCACCGCGCTGGAAAAACTCGAACGGCTATCGGCGTGGCTGGGCCGGGATATCTACGTCAAACGCGACGACACCACCCCGCTGGCCATGGGCGGCAATAAGCTGCGCAAGCTCGAATACCTGGCCGCCGATGCCATCGCCCAAGGCGCCGACACCCTGGTGACCGCCGGCGCGATCCAGTCCAACCATGTGCGCCAGACCGCCGCCCTCGCCGCCAAGCTCGGCCTGGGTTGCGTCGCCCTGTTGGAAAATCCTACCGGCACCGACGATCCGAACTACCTGGGCAACGGCAACCGCCTGCTGCTGGAGTTGTTCGACGCCAAGGTGGAATTGGTGGAAAACCTCGATCACGTCGACGAGCAGCTCAACGCCCTCGCCGACCGGCTGCGCAGCAACGGCAAGACGCCGTACCTGGTGCCCATCGGTGGCTCCAATGCGTTGGGCGCCCTGGGCTACGTGCGCGCCGGGCTGGAGCTGGCCGCGCAGATCGAAGACAGCGGCATCGACTTCGCCGCCGTGGTGCTGGCCTCCGGCAGTGCCGGTACGCACAGCGGTCTGGCGCTGGCCTTGAGTGAGGTACTGCCGCAATTGCCCGTCATCGGCGTCACCGTATCGCGCACCGAAGAGGCACAGTTCCCGAAAGTCCAGGGCCTGGCCGAGCGCACCGCCGAGCTGCTGGGCGTGGGCTTGCCCGAGGCGTTCAAGGTGATCCTGTGGGATGAGTACTTTGCGCCGCGCTACGGCGAGCCGAATGCCGGCACATTGGCCGCGATCAAACTATTGGCCAGCCAGGAAGGTCTGTTGCTCGACCCGGTCTACACCGGCAAAGCCATGGCGGGTTTGCTCGACGGTATCGGGCGTCAGCGCTTTGAGGACGGGCCGATTATCTTCCTGCACACCGGCGGCGCGCCGGCGCTGTTTGCCTATGACGCGGTGTTCAACTGAGTTAACCGGTTAAAAGTGGAAGGGGGCTTGCCCCCGATGGCGGCCTATCAGTCAGAGATGCGCTGGCTGGACTATAGCTATCGGGGGCAAGCC
>NZ_JAEILC010000080.1:0-30472 GCF_016307435.1 Pseudomonas sp. S4_EA_1b
TTAATTTTTATACCAGATAAGCTTTAATCCGTAGGCGTCGGTTTCCAGGCATCTGAACTTCCCTTGTGTGCCATCAGTCAGCTAACTGAACTCACGAATCAAAGGCTGGGTGTGCATGCATATCTCGTTGGAGCAACAAGTGGCGCTGGTAACCGGCGCCAGTTCCGGAATCGGCGCCGGTGCGGCCAAAGCCCTGGCGCAAGCCGGCGCCGCGGTGGTGCTCAATTACAACGCCCAGGCCGCCCCCGCCGAAGCATTGGCGGCGCAGATCAATGCCGAAGGTGGCCGTGCGATTGCCATCGGCGCGGATGTGTCCAAGGAAGACGATGTGGAACGGCTGTTCGCCCAGACCCTCGACGCCTTCGGGCACCTGGACATCCTGGTGGCCAATTCCGGCATGCAGAAGGACGCTGCCTTCGTCGACATGAGCCTCGACGACTGGAACGCGGTCATCGGCGTGAACCTCACCGGGCAATTCCTCTGCGCCCGTGCGGCGGTGCGCATCTTCAAGCGCCAAGGCGTACGCGAAGGCGTGTCGCGAGCGGCCGGCAAAATTATCCATATGAGCTCGGTGCACCAAGTGATCCCCTGGGCCGGGCATGCGAACTACGCGGCATCCAAAGGCGGCGTGGAGATGCTGATGCGCACCCTCGCCCAGGAAGTCAGCGAGCAGCGCATTCGTATCAACGGCATCGCACCGGGGGCGATTCGCACCGCCATCAACCGCGCCGCCACCGAAGGCGCGGCATTGAAAGAGCTGCTCAAACTGATTCCCTACGGGCGCGTGGGTGACGTGCAGGACGTGGCCAACGCCGTGGTGTGGCTGGCCAGCGACGCCTCTGACTATGTGGTTGGCAGCACCCTGTTTATCGATGGCGGCATGAGCCTGTATCCGGAGTTTCGCGACAATGGTTGATCTTAAAAACGAACCCCAAAGCGCCATCGATGCCCATGGCATCATCGGCGATATGCGCAGCGCCGCCCTGATCAACGACAAAGGCAGCATCGACTTTTTCTGCTGGCCGGAATTCGACAGCCCGTCGATCTTTTGCGCACTGTTGGACTCGCCCGAGGCCGGCACCTTCCAACTCACCCCAGACCTGCCCAACGCGCGGCGCGAACAGATCTACCTGCCCGACACCAACGTTCTGCAAACCCGCTGGCTCAGCGACAGTGCCGTGGTGGAAATCACCGACCTGCTGACCATCAGCGAAGAGATCGACGACCTGCCGCTGCTGATCCGCCGCGTGCGGGTGGTCAGCGGCAGTGCCACTCTGCACCTGCGTTGCGCGGTGCGTCACGACTATGCGCGAACACCAACCCACGCTGGCCTCGACAACGGCACCGTATGCTTCACCGCCCAGGGCCAACCTGGCCTGCGGTTGTCCGGCAGCCAGACGTTGCAGCTAGACGACAACGCAGCCGTGGCCACCTTCACCCTGAATCAGGAAGAAACGGCCGAGTTCGTATTCGGTGGCCAGGACGACCCACGGGTAGACCGCGGCTGCACCGACCTGGCCCTGGCCCACACCCTCAAGTTCTGGCGCGGCTGGATCGCCCAATCCACCTACCGCGGGCGCTGGCGCGAGATGGTCAACCGCTCGGCCCTGGCGCTCAAACTGCTGACCTCGCGCCGGCACGGTGCGATCATCGCCGCCGCCACTTTCGGCCTGCCGGAAACCCCGGGCGGTGAGCGCAACTGGGACTATCGCTACACCTGGATCCGCGACGCCTCGTTCACCGTCTACGCCTTTATGCGCCTGGGCTTTGTCGAGGAAGCCAACGCTTACATGCGCTGGCTCAGGGGGCGGGTCAGCGATTGCTGCGGCCAGCCGACCAAAATCAACATCCTCTATGGCATCGACGGTCGCCAGGAACTGCCGGAGACCGAGCTGGACCACCTCGGCGGCCACGGCGGCGCCACGCCGGTGCGCATCGGCAACGAAGCGTTCGATCAGATTCAGTTGGATATCTACGGCGAACTGATGGACGCGGTTTACCTGGTCAACAAGTACGGCGAAGCCATCTCCCACGAAGGTTGGAAACATACCGTGGAGGTCGCCGATCAGGTCTGCGAAATCTGGAACCACAAGGATGTCGGCATCTGGGAAATGCGCGGTGAGCAACACCACTTTCTGCACTCGCGCCTGATGTGCTGGGTGGCGTTGGATCGTGCGATCCGTCTGGCCTCCAAGCGCTCGCTGCCGGCACCGTTCGCGCGCTGGGACCAGACTCGCCAAGCGATCTACGCCGATATCTGGAGCAACTTCTGGAACGAAGAACGCGGGCATTTTGTGCAGTACATCGGCAGCACCGCGCTGGACGGTTCGATGCTGTTGATGCCGCTGGTGCGCTTCGTCGCGGCCACGGACCCGCGCTGGCTGAGCACCCTGGAGGCGATTCAGAAAAGCCTGGTGCGCGACGGCATGGTCTACCGCTATCGCAACGACGACAGCCAGATCGACGGCCTGCAAGGCACCGAAGGTGCGTTCGCCGCGTGCTCGTTCTGGTACGTCGAATGCCTGGCACGCGCCGGCCAGGTGGAAAAAGCCCACCTGGAGTTCGAGCAACTGTTGCGCTACGCCAACCCACTAGGCCTGTACGCCGAAGAGTTCGACAACCAGGCGCGCCACCTGGGCAACACGCCCCAGGCGTTGAGCCACTTGGCCTTGATCAGCGCGGCCACGTTTCTGGACCGTAAGCTCAGTGGCGCCAAGACTGTGTGGCAACCGTAAAACCTGCACAGGGCGAGCAGCGCCACGCTGCCCGCCGCTGGCCTTTGAACTACAGTGGGCAGAACCCGAACCACCCATAGGAACCTTCCCATGGCCCTCCTCGCTCCACTGCTGTACGTGCGCACGTCCATGCTCGACATCGCCTATGAAACTCATGGCCCCTTGGACGGCGAGCCGGTGATTCTGCTGCATGGCTTTCCCTACGACCCGCGCGCCTATGACGCTATCGCGCCGCCGCTGGCCGAGCGTGGCTACCGTGTGCTGGTCCCGTACCTGCGCGGTTACGGCCCGACGCGGTTTATCCACGATCAGGTGCTGCGCTCCGGGCAACAGGCAGCGCTGGCGAAGGACTTGCTGGATTTCATGGATGCGCTGGCGATCCCCCGCGCCACCCTGGCAGGCTACGACTGGGGTGGGCGCGCCGCGTGCATCGTCGCCGCACTGTGGCCGCAACGGGTGCGCGCGCTGGTCAGCGGGGATGGCTACAACATTCAGGACATTGCCCAGTCCACCGCTCCACGCCAGCCCGAAACCGAGCATCGCTTGTGGTACCAGTACTACTTCCACACACAGCGCGGCGTCGACGGCTTGACCGCCAACCGCCGTGAATTGTGTGAACTGTTGTGGTCACTGTGGTCGCCGACTTGGTCCGCAGGCCCGAGCCTGTACGAGCAGACGGCGCCTTCGTTCGACAACCCGGATTTTGTCGAGGTGGTGATTCACTCGTATCGTCACCGTTTCATGTATGCGCCCGGCGATCCTGCACTGGAATCGATCGAACAGGCCCTCGCGCAACAACCGGCGATCACGGTGCCTTGCATTTGCCTATGCGGCGCCGACGACGGCGTGGGGCCGCCCTCTGAGGAAGATGAAGACGCGGTGCACTTCAGCGGCGTTTATCAGCGCCGCGTGCTGCCCGGCGTGGGCCATAACATCCCTCAGGAGGCACCGCAGGCGACCCTGGATGCGCTGCTGGAGTTGCTCGCCTAGGCCGGCGCGCTGAAGCGTTCGCGATAGGCCTGGGGCGTCACGTCGAGGGCGCGCAGGAAGCTGCGGCGCAGGGTTTCCTCGCTGCCAAAACCGCACTGCACGGCGATGCGCTTGATCGAGGCGCTGCTGTCGGCCAATTGCCGGCGCGCGGTTTCGACACGGATCAGCTCCACGGCGCGTGCGGGAGTCTGGCCGGTTTCGGCGCGGTAGTGGCGCACAAAGCTGCGCTCGCTCATGCCAGCCTGGCTGGCGAGGGTGGCGATGTTCAAATCGAGGGTGAGGTGTTCTGCGATCCACGCATGCAGTTCGGCGAAACGGCTGCCGCCCTCTTGCAGGGCCAGGGTCGCGCTGAATTGCGATTGCCCGCCAGGGCGCTTGAGAAATACCACCAGATGGCGCGCGACTTCCAACGCCACGGCGCGCCCCAGGTCCTCCTCCACCAAGGCCAGGCACAGGTCGATGCCAGCGGTGACGCCGGCGGAAGTCCACACCGAACCCTGCTGGATGAAAATCGGATTGGCCTCCACCGTCAGCGACGGGAAGCGCTTGGCCAGCTCCTCGCAACGCGTCCAGTGGGTCGCCACGCGGCAACCGTCGAGCAGACCGCTGGCAGCCAGCAGGAACGCGCCGGTGCACACCGACGTCATGCGCCGGGTATGCCGGGCCTTATCGCGCACCCACGCCACCAGCGACGGGTCATCGGCGGCGTTGTACACCCCCCAGCCGCCGGCGATCACCAAGGTGTCGCACGGCGCATCGACGGCGGGCAGCGGCTCGGCCACCAGCGCCAGGCCGGCAGAGGTCATCACCGGTTCCGTCTGGGCGGCAATCACTGACACGGCATAAGGCAGCGGCAGACCGCGCTGGCGCGCCAGGTCATTGCTGGAGGCGAACACTTGCAACGGCCCGGTGACATCGAGCACTTGGGCATTGGGGAACGCGAGGACGTGGACGGTTCGGGTCATGATTGGCGTGATTTGTGGGCTCAATGGCGTATTCGCCAAAGCCTAGGCCTATACAGTGAGGCCGTCCACCCCTATCTCGGAGCGTTCTTGATGACCCTGCATATCGGTTTTGTTTTGTTTCCCGGCATCCAGCAACTGGACCTTACCGGCCCCTATGACGTGCTGGGCTCGCTGCCGGACGTCAAGCTGCACTTGGTGTGGAAGGACCTGGCGCCGGTCACCTCCAGTACCGGCCTGGTGTTCACCCCGACCATGACCTACGCCGATTGCCCCGCCTTGGACGTGATCTGCGTGCCCGGCGGTTCAGGCGTTGGCGCGCTGATGGAAGACCCGGTCACCCTGGACTTCCTCAAAGCCCAGGCCGATACCGCGCGTTACGTGACCTCGGTGTGCACCGGTTCGCTAGTGCTCGGCGCGGCCGGCCTGCTGCGCGGTCGCAAGGCCACCACGCATTGGGCCTACCACGATATGCTCGCCCCGCTCGGCGCCATCCCGGTGCAAGACCGCGTGGTGCGCGACGCTAACCTATTGACCGGTGGCGGCATCACCGCCGGGATCGATTTCGCCCTGACCCTGGCCGCCGAGCTGTACAGCCCAGAGGCCGCGCAATTGGTGCAGTTGCAGCTTGAATACGCGCCGGCCCCGCCCTTCAACGCCGGCCGCCCGGACACCGCCCCGCAGGCGGTGCTGGATGAAGCCAACAAGCGCACCGTCGAATCGCGCAAGACCCGTGGCGAGATCACCGCGCGCGCGGCCGCACGCCTGGTTTAAAGGCGGCCTCAAACCGGCCGGGACATCAGCGCCAGGCGCACTGCCAACGCCGTCAACACAGTGGCCAGCCCCCATCTTTGCAGCACGGCGCTGCCTGGCCGGCCACTAAAACAACGGCGGATGGCGCCGCCGCTGATCCCCAGCACGCCATGAAATATCGCAGCGATCAGCGTCAGAACGCTCCCAAGCAGCAACAGTTGCCCGGCAATCGCCCCCGCCTCGGGTCGTACGAACTGCGGCAGGAACACAACAAAAAACAGCAATGCCTTGGGATTGAGCAGACTGTTGAGCATGGCGTGCAGGAATACACGCTTGAGCGCCACGGGCTCGACGGCAGCGACCGCATTACCGGGGCGTTTTTGCACGGTTTTGAACGCCAGCCACAGCAGGTAGCCCACGCCGGCATAGCGAATCAGGTCGAACGACGGCGGCCAACCGGCGACCACTGCGGTGACACCGGTGGCGGTCAGCACCGTCAACACTATGTCGGCCACACCGATCCCCAGGCTTGCGGCCAGGCCACCGCGCCAGCCATGGGAGATGCCATGGCTGATAACAAACGCCATGTTCGGCCCCGGTGACAGGAGCAACAACAGCACTGCGCCGGAAAAAACCGCCAAGGTTGCAAAATCGATCATGCCCGAGTCGTCCTGGGTGGAAGCCCGTAGATTAATCAGCACGCCCGACCCACACAAAAAATTGATCTGGATACGCTTTGAAGAGTCACCGGCGCTAAGAACGATTAACGGGACGCCCCTGCCGTCGGGTGGGCAGAACCGCGTAATTTTATGGTCAGTTTGAAAGGTAACTTCTGATCCCTTCCCCCGCACTGTGGCAGGACCTCCAATGGGTCGCGCCAGACCTTTTGTCCCCCTTTCCTACCTCCCTTCGAAAAAGGTTTTTTGCATTGCGCAGGAAAAATCTCAAATTTATTTCTACACTCAAAAGCATATTCAAAGGCGATAGTCTCGAACAAGGAAGATCAATAAAATGCCGAAAGCCACAGCGCCCAACCCTTCTACCAAGCCATTGCGCAGCATCGTCAGCTCGTTGACTAATCCTTAAAGGAAACGCTCCTTAGTTTTAGCCCCGCGTATTCAATTCAATTGGATTGATCCTTTTGAATTGGATAGTTGCGTATTACCCAGCGTGCGGTTGTTCAACTCAGCGCCAATGCAGCTTCCTGCTTAAACGCCGAAACGACACGCCTGGAGTGCAATGAGGGATGTTTTATGCGAAAGAAGTCGTCCGTCGACAGCCTATTTCTAACGCGTGCCGGTTTTGTTGAATTCTTTGTTGTTTTCGTCAAATTGATCCACGGTCTGTCGGCTATTCTGCCGCCGCTGGTGCTGGTGTTTTTCCTGGACCCGATGGCCCCTGAAATGCGCACGCACTTCCTCGGGTTACTAGTGTTCTTTGCGGCGTTGACCATCATTTTGTTTCAGGCGCTGGGCATCTACTCCGAAGAATTGTTCAGTAACCGCATGCGCCTGAAAACCAAGATCAAGGCGTGGTCGGCGGCGTTTTGCATTCTGTTGTTCATGTACCAGATTCTGCAGATGTTCCCGCAGTTAACCCCGCGCAACCTGGTGGCGTGGTACATCGCCAGCCTCGGTCTGTTCTGCCTGGAACGCCTGCTGATGCTGCGCCTTTACCGCAACCTGATGCGCAAGGGCAAATACCTGCAACGTACGGTGATTCTGGGCTTTACCGACACCGCTGTGCATGTCGCCGAGCACCTGCAGCGCAACGGCGATATTCGCTCCGGCCTGGTGGGTTTTATCGATGACCGCACCGAGCGCATTCCCAAGGAACTGAGCAACCTGCCGCTGCTGGGCAATACCCGCGACCTGGAAAAGCTGATCCGCGCCGAACAGGTCAACCAGGTGATGATCTGCCTGCCCTGGGCCGCCGAGCAACGCATCCACAGCCTGGTCAACCGCCTGCGGCAGATGTCGGTGAACGTGATGCTGGTGCCTGACATGGCCGCGTTGCGCTACGGTCACAGCCGCATCACCGACGTGGGCGGCATCCTGATGTTCAGCACCTCGCAATTGCCCCTGCGCGGTTGGTCGCCGGTGATCAAGCGTTGCGAGGATGTACTGTTGGCCAGCCTGGCGCTGGTGGCGCTGTCGCCGCTGATGCTGGTGACGGCGATTGCAATCAAGCTCGACTCCAAAGGCCCGGTGCTGTTCCGCCAGAACCGCTTCGGCTACAACGACAACGAGATCCGCGTATTCAAGTTCCGCTCGATGTACACCGACCAGAGCGACTTCACCGCCGAGCGTCAGACCACCCGCGAAGACCCGCGCATCACCCGTGTGGGGCGCATTATCCGCAAGACCAGCATCGACGAGCTGCCACAGCTGTTCAATGTGCTGCTGGGCAATATGTCCATGGTCGGCCCGCGCCCCCATGCCACGGCGACCAAGGCGGCGGGCATTCCCTTCGAGGTGGCGGTGAGCGAATACAGCTCCCGTCATCGGGTGAAACCAGGTATTACCGGCTGGGCGCAAATCAACGGCTACCGGGGGGAAACCGATACCCTGTTCAAAATCCAGAAACGTGTCGAGTACGACTTGGAATACATCTCCAAGTGGTCGGTGTGGTTTGACCTGTACATCGTTTTCATGACGGTCCCGGCCGTCCTGTCCACCAAGGAAGTGTATTGATGAATAACCTCAACGGATTAATCCCCTGCATCATTTCCGGTGGGTCGGGTACGCGGTTGTGGCCGGTGTCGCGACAAAATATGCCCAAGCCGTTCATGCGCATGCGTGACGGCCAGAGCCTGTTGCAGAAAACTTTCCAGCGCGCCGCCAAACTGCCCGGCGTGGAAAATGTGCTGACGGTGACCAACCGCGACCTGCTGTTTCGAACCCTCGATGACTACCGCAGCGTGAACAAAGCCCGCTTGCCTCTGGACCTGTTGCTGGAGCCGTTCGGGCGCAACACGGCGGCGGCCATCGCGGTCGCGGCATTGCATGTGCAAGAGCATTTCGGCGATGCGGCGCAGTTGCTGGTGATGCCAGCGGACCACCTGATACTGAATGAAGTCGCGTTCGCCGAAGCCGTGACTCAGGCCCGCGAACTGGCCGACGCCGATTTCCTGGTGACCTTCGGCATCCAGCCCGACCACGCGGAAACCGGCTTTGGCTATATCGAGCAAGGCGAAGCGCTCACCCACGGTAACCGGGTCAAACGCTTCGTCGAGAAGCCCGATCAGGCCACCGCCCAGGCCTACCTCGACGGTGGCAAACACCTGTGGAACGCCGGCATGTTCTGCTTCAAGGCCAGCACCCTGGTGGATGAACTGGCCACCCATGCACCCGACGTGCTGCAAGCGGCACGCGCCGCACTGGAACACAGCCAAAGCCTGCAGAACAGCACCTCGCGCCAGCGTGAACTGGATGCGGAGGCGTTCGGCAAGGCGCCAGATATTTCCATCGATGTGGCGCTGATGGAGAGGTCCAACCAAGTCGCCGTAATACCCTGCGACATCGGCTGGAGCGATATCGGTTCGTGGGAGGCGCTGCGCCAGCTCACACCCAACGACGCCCACGGCAATCAGATCAACGGCGAAGCGATTTTGCATGACGTGCACAACTGCTACATCGACTCGCCCAAGCGCGTACTCGGCGCGGTCGGCGTGCGCGACCTGATCATCGTCGACACCCCCGACGCGCTGCTCATCGCCGACGCCCACCGCAGCCAGGACGTGCGTTACATCGTCGCCGAACTCAAGCGTCAGAATCACCCGGCGTACAGCCTGCACCGCACCGTCACACGGCCATGGGGCACCTACACGGTGCTGGAGGAAAGCAGCCGCTTCAAGATCAAGCGCATCGTGGTCAAACCCTTAGCGTCGCTGTCGCTGCAGATGCATCACCACCGCAGCGAACACTGGGTGGTGGTCAGCGGCGCGGCGCAGATCACCAACGGCGAACGGGAATTCCTGATCAACGCCAACGAATCCACGTACATCCCCGCCGGGCACAAACACCGACTGACCAACCCCGGCATCATCGATCTGGTGATGATCGAGGTGCAGAGCGGCGAGTACCTGGGCGAGGACGACATCGTGCGCTTCGACGACATTTACGGCCGCACCCCGGCCGACGTGAAAAAGTGACATGCGTACCGCGCTGATCATCCCGACCCGTAACGCATCCAGTCACCTGGCGCGATTGCTGCCGGCCCTGGCGATGCAAACCCTGCAACCGGACGAGATGCTGGTGGTGGACAGCGCCTCCAACGATGACACCGCGGCGCGCTTTCGCGCCTTCGGCGCACGGGTCGAAGTGATCGACGCGCGCACCTTCAATCACGGCGGCACCCGCCGTTGGGCCAGCGAACAAGTGGGCGGCGACGCACTGATCGTGATGACCCAGGACGCCATTCCCGCGGCCCCCGACACCTTCGCCAACCTGCTTGATGAGCTGCAGCAGGACCCGCTTAACGGCGTCGCCTATGGGCGCCAGTTGCCGCACCCCGACGCCGGGCTGCTGGGGGCGCAATCGCGGCACTTCAACTACCCGCCCCACAGCCGCAGCAAAAGCCTGGTCGACGCGCCGGAGCTGGGGATCAAGACCTGCTTCAGCTCCGACTCGTTCGCCGTGTACCGACGCAGCGCGCTGCACGCCGTGGGTGGGTTCCCCGTCGATGTGATCGGCAGCGAAGACGCCTACGTCGCGGCGCGCCTGCTGCTCGACGGCTACAAGGTGCGCTACGCCGCCACGGCGCAGGTGCATCACTCCCACGATTACTCACTCATGGACGAGTTTCACCGCTACTTCGATATCGGCGTGTTCTACGGCCGCGAGCCGTGGATCCGCCAAGCCTTCGGCGATGCGGGCGGCGAAGGCAAGCGCTACGTGCTGGCGGAGCTGGCCGCCTTGCGCAAGGCCGGCGCGCTGCACCGCGCGCCCGAGGTGCTGGTGCGCAGTGCATTCAAATGGCTGGGTTACCGGCTTGGCCACCTTGAGCGGCGCCTGCCGGTGTCCCTTAAGCGGCGCATCAGCATGTTTCCCGGGTATTGGAGGTGAGCATCATGACCCACAGGAAGTCCCCCTTGATGAAACGCACCCTGCTCGCCGTGGCCATGCTGGCCCTGGCCGCCTGCAATACACCGGCCCGTATCGAGCCACCGGATGACAGAACCGTCGAGGACGGCAAGCGCGCCCTCGACCAACTGGCGCAGTTGCCGCCGGCGGTGGAACGCATCCGCATCGGCGACCAGCTGCGCATCGTGCGCGACGCCGGCGAGATGCCCACCCTGTCGGCGTTCAACGTCAGCACCATCTACGAGCTGACCCTGTACACCGTGCAAACCGACGGCAAGATCAACTATCCGTTTCTGGGCCCGATCCAGGTCGCCGGACGCCAGCCCTCGGAACTGGCCACCGAGCTGACCCGCAAACTCGCGCCCACCTACCGCGAGCCGCGCGTGACGGTGAACATCAACCAGGCGCCGGCCAACTCGGTGATTGTCGGCGGCGCGGTAAACAACCCGACGGCGGTGCAGATCGCCACGGCCAATACCCTGGAGCAAGCCATCGTCGGTGCCGGTGGGATCAACCCGGCGGGCGACGCCAGCATGGTCGCGTTGCTGCGCGAAGACGCCCAGGGTGCCTACCGCGCGTACTTTCTGGACTTCAGCCAGTTGCTCAAAACCGGTCCCGACGGGCGCAAACCGGTGCGGCTGCAACGTGGCGATGTGGTGTTTGTGCCCAAGTCCAATGTGGGTGAGCGCATCCAGGGGGTGGATACCTACCTGAACCAATTGATTCCGTTCACCAAGTCCATTGGCGTCGGCTACAACTACACGCGCACCAGCGGCGGCAGCAATTAAAAGGAGCGACATCCCATGATCGAGATCCGTTCTTTCCGCGATCTTCTGCGCCTGTTCTTCATCTTCCGCCACGAGTTCAAACTGGCGGCCCTTGCCGCGCTGCTGATCATTTTGCTGGGGGCATTCCTGCTGCCGGCCAAGTACGAATCCACCGCGCGCCTGCTGGTCAAGCCGGGGCGTGACTCGACGCTGCCGATCGAGATCAGCAACCGCCAGGCGCTGGTCATGCCCAGCACCCAGCGCGACCCGATCGTCGACGAGGAGCGCCTGCTGACCGGGCGGCCGATCGTGCGCGCGGTGGCCGAGCACTACCTGGAGGTAATCAATAACGCACCGCCGCCGGAAGGCGCCTGGAAGCGCATCAAGTACTACGTCAAGAGCGCCATCGGCGCGGTGTTCGACGGCCTGCGCGTGGTGCTGGAAACCGTCGGCATCGTGGAAAAAACCACCCCGGTGGAACGCCTCGCCGCCAGCCTGGAAAAGAACTTTGACGTCAGCCATGCCGCCGGCTCCACGGTGATGGACATCACCTTCACCTGGGGCGATCCGCAGATTGCCCAAGAGGTGGTCAAGCACTGGGTCGAAACCTATATCAGCGAACGCACCCAGGCCCTGGGGCGCAAAAGTCTCTATGCCTTCTACGAGGGGCAGGTGTCCAACAGCGCCACCGAGATCAAGAGCTACAAGCAGCAGATCCTCACGCACCTGAATCAAATCGGCGCGGCGAGCATCACCGATCGCCTGGAGGATTTGTCCGAGCGCATCAATGTGCTGCGTGGCGAGGTGTTCAACACCACACGTCTGATCGCCTCGTCCGACAGCGCCATCGAGAGCACCCGCAACCAGCTCAAGAGCCAGCCCAAGGAAGTCACCACGGTGCGCCAGATCGCACTCAACCCGCAGCAGCAGGACCTGCGCCGCCTACTCAACCAGAAGCTGCTGGAAAAGGCCGACATGATGCGCACCTACACTGATAACGCGCCGCCGGTCAAAGCCCTGGACGCGTCGATCAAGGCCATGCAGGCCCAGGTCGCCAGCGAGAGCAACACGGTGCAAAGCTCCGAGAACCGCGCGCCTAACACCCTGGAAATCCACTTGCAGCGGGTGCTGCTGGACGAGTCGAGCAACAATCGCGCCCTGCGCACCCAACTGACCCAGCAACAGAAGCAACTGGCCAACCTTGAAGGCCAACGCAAGCAAGCCCTGGAGATTGAACCGGAACTGACCCGCCTGGCCCGCGAGCTGAGCGCCACCGAGCGTAACTACGCGTTGTACGTCGACAACCTGGAGAAATCGCGCATCGACCGTGAGCTGGACAACAGCCAGATCAGCAATATCGCGGTGATCGAAGAAGCCACCCTCAACCCTGGGCGGATCTTCCCCAAAACCCTGGTGATGCTGGTGCTGGCGGTTCCGTTCGCCATCGTCGTCGGCCTGTTGGTGGTGTACCTGTGCTACCTGCTGGATCAGCGCATCCACGACGGTGGATTGGTGGAACGCAAGTTCGGCCTGCCGTTGTGGACCACCCTGCCGGAACTGGACACCAGCACCGCGCAAGGCACCAACGCGTTCAATGCGAGCATCTACCGGCTCTACAGCCTGTTGCGCCCGGACCGCATCGCCGAACAGGGCCTGACGCTGGGCCTGACCTCGGCGCGACATGGCGAAGGTGTGACCTTTGTGGTCGAACAATTGCGCCAGCTACTCGATGAAAACGGCATCAACGTACGGGTCGGCGGCGCTGAGCCGGCGGCGCCGGGCGAAGTGGTGCTGCTAGACGCCTCGGCCCTGCTGGACAACCGCGATGCGTTCATCGCACTGCGCCGCGCCGACCTGATCGCACTGGTGGTGGAAGCCCAGAAGAGCACGGTGCCGGTGGTCGAGCATGCGCTATCGATCCTCAACACTGCGTTCGGCAAAGTCGACGGCATCATCATCAACCGGCGCAAGTTCGAAGTGCCGTCCAAAGTACTCAAGACCATCGCCAAATACCGGGGAGCGTTCTGATGCGTATCGCCCTGCTCGCGCCGCTGCCGCCGGAGAAAAATGGCATCGCCGACTACGCGAACCATTTCCGCACGGCACTCCAAGCGCGTGGCGTGACGGTGCTGACCCCGCTGGCGGGCGTGGCGGGCAACAGCGATGCAATCAGGTCGGCCATCAGCGCCTTTGATTGGCACACCGTGGACTTGGTGCACGCCGAGCTGGGCGGCGGACGCCTGGGGGAATTCCTGGCCTTGCGTGAACTGCGCAAGGCCTACCCGCGATTGCCCCTGACCGCCACCGTACACGACCCGGAACGAATGGTTTGGCGACGCGAGCATCTGCCATTTCCGTTGAATCTGTTGGAGCGCCTGCCCAGCCCGATGCCTCAGGCGGCCGTGGTGTTGGCCGATCCCTTGACCCTGCGCGAAGAACGTCAGGTGGCCCAAAGCCTTACGCGTCTGATTACCCTTACTCGTCTGGGCGCGGGGTGCCTGAGCCAGCGCATGCAATTGCCCGCCGGCAAAGTGGCGGTGATCAACCATGCCAACCTGGCCATCGACGCGGTTGCGCTGCCGCCGCTGGAGCCTCTGCGCCTGCTGTACTTTGGGTTTATCTACCAAGGCAAGGGCATCGAAGACCTGGTTCAGGCGCTGGCGCACGTATTCAAACAAGACCCGCAGTTGCGCGAACGGGTGCGCCTGAGCCTGGCCGGCGGCACCGCGCCGGAGATGGCTTTCGGCGCGGGCGGCAACTACCTGGAACAGCTCAACGCTCAGATCGTCGCACTGGGCCTGGCCGATGCCGTCGACTGGCAACTGAACCTGCCGGCTGAGCAGATCGCTCAGACCATCCAAGATCACCATGTAATGGTGTTGCCTTATCGCGAGTCGAAAAAACTCGGCCTGCTGGGGCGCCAGCGTGGCACCAGTGGTGCGCTGTCCTGGGCCACCGCCTGCGGGCGCGGCGCGATCACTTCCGATGCCCGCGCCTTTGCCGAGGAAGTGGCCAGCGGCAACGGGGCGATCTATCCCGAGGGCGATGTGGCCGCGCTGAGCGAGCAGCTTCTGAGGCTGGCGCGTCAACCGCTGCTGGCCCGGGACTGGGCCGAACGCGCCGGGGAAATCGGACGCCAGCGTTTGTGGCCTCTGACTGCGGAAAAATTCGTCGAACTGTTCGGTCAAGCCATCGCAGGAGCCCGCCATGGCGCGTAAACGCACCTACCTCGCCAGCCTGGCCGTCGTTGCAGCCTTGAGCCTGACGGCGTTTTTCTGGGGCCGTCCGGCGGATGCCGAAAGCCATGTGCTCAAGGCCGGCAAGCCGGTGGTGTGGAGGGATTTTCTTGGGGTGAACGCACAGTTCCTATGGTTCAGCCCCGAGCGCTATCAAAAGCAGATCGACCGTCTCAAGGCGCTCGGTCTGGAGTGGGTGCGCCTGGACTTGCACTGGGACCAACTGGAGCCCGTCGAGGGTCAATACCGGGTGGCGACCCTGGATCAGTTGGTGCAGAAGCTGCAAGACAACCAACTCAAGTCGGTGTTCTATCTGGTCGGGTCCGCGCCCTTCGCAACCACCGCACCGGTCGGCGCGCCCTATCAGGACCAGTACCCGCCCAAAGACCCGAACGTATTCGCCAACCGCATGCTGTTGCTGTCGCAGCGCTACCCCAGCGTTAACGCCTGGCAAGTGTGGAACGAGCCGAACCTGCTGGGCTTCTGGCGCCCGGTGGCAGACCCGGCCGGGTATGCCAGGCTGCTGACGATCACCGCGACGGCGCTACGCACGGTCAACCCGAGCAAACCGGTGGTGGCCGCCGGCATGGCGTTCTTCGGCGAGATGCCCAACGGCCAGTCCATGCTCGACGCCCTCGGCGCGCTGGGCGTGGCCAGCCTGAACACGGTCATTTCGTACCACCCGTACACCCAGTTGCCCGAAGGCAACGACCCGGCCAACCTGGACTTTGTCGCCAAGACCACCCAGCTCAACCGAGCCCTGCGCAACAGCGGTGTCCAGACCTTGTGGAGTACCGAGTGGGGCTGGTCGACGTACAAAGGGCCCAAGGACGCACAGGACCTTATCTCAGCGCAAACTCAGGCCGATTACGTGGTGCGGCGCCTGGCCCTGATGAGCGCGCTGGACTACGACAGGATTTTCCTGTTCACCCTCAGCGACCTCGACCAACGCGCCAGCGTGCGCGATCAGTCCTACGGCTTGCTGGACATCGACGCCAACCCCAAGCCGGTCTACACCGCGCTGAAGAACTTCCTTGACGTCAGCGGGCCCACGCTCACTCCCGCCGACCCGCCCAACGCCGAGCGCCTGCCCGATGGCCTGTTCAGCATCGGCTGGACCCGCGCGGACGGGCGCAAGCTATGGTTCTTCTGGTCGGCCAAGGGCGGTAACGCGCACTTGCCCGGTTTGGCCCGCGCCACCCTGTATGACCCGTTGCGCGGCACGCAAACTCCGGTCAGCGGCACACAAGGGCTGACCGTAGCGGTCAAACCGAACCTGCAAATTCTGTTATGGGACTAGAAACGGCCATGCGCATTTTATGGATCCTGCCCTACTCGCCCTGGCCCGCCACCAGCGGCGGCAAGACGCGCCAGTTCCACCTGCTGCGCAGCCTGGCCGCGCGCGGGCATCGGATCACCTTGCTGCTGCACGACAAACACCCGGTGGCGCCAGCCGACCGCCAAATGCTGGAGACGTTTCTCGAACAAGTGATCATTCTGCCGCGCCGCCCGTTGCGCAGCCTCAAGACCTTGGTGGCGGGATTGTTCGCGCCCTACCCGTTGCTGGCCAGCGTCAACGGTTTGTCGGGGCCGCTGCAAAAGCGCTTCGAGCAATTGCTGAAAGAGCCGTGGGACGTGGTGCAGATCGAGCATTCCTATACCTTTGAGCCCTACGAGCAGACGTTGGCTCGACTGTCCCAGCCTTTTGTGCTGACCGAACACAATGTGGAATCGGCCCTCGGCGCCGCGACCTACGACCGTCTGCCGCGCTGGTCGCTGCCCTTCATCCGCTACGACCAATGGCGCTATCAGCGTTGGGAGCAGCGGGTGATGCGCCAGGCCGCCCAAGTGGTGGCCGTTACCCCCAGCGATGCCCAGGTGCTGGAAGGCATCGCCGGCAAACCGGTGGCGGTAGTGGTCAATGGCGTGGACTGCGGCCACTTTGCTGGCGCCCATCCCGACCCTTCGACCCAGCGCGTGTTGTTCCTGGGCAACTACGAATATGCGCCGAATGTGGATGCCATCGAGTGGGCGCTGGACGAGATTCTGCCCAAGGTCTGGGAGTGTTGCCCCGAGGCGCGCATGAGCGTGTGCGGCTTCGGCATGCCTGGCAGTTGGCGCGCGCGCTGGCCGGACTCGCGCATCGAATGGCAAGGCTTTGTGCCGGACCTGCTGCACCTGCAATCGAGCTGTTCGGTGTTCCTCGCGCCGCTGCGCCACGGTGGCGGTTCTAAGCTCAAGGTACTCGAAGCCCTGGCCGCCGGCCTGCCCTTGGCGAGCACCGAGCAAGGTGTGTCGGGGCTGGATTTGGTGGAAGGTCTGGACTACCTCGGAGGGCAAAGCGCGACCGGCCTGGCGGATGCCGTGGTGCGCCTGCTGCAGCACCCGGAGGCCGCCGCCGCGATGGGCGACGCCGGCCGCGCCTATGTGCGCCGCGCCCATGATTGGAGCGTTGCCGCCAGCCAGCTGGAGCGTGTCTATGCCACGCTGTTGCCGCACCCGCACGAGGCACCCGCATGCGTATAGGCCTGGATTACCGCACCGTTGGTACATCGCCGCAATCGGGCATCAGCCGCCAGGTGTATGCGCTGGAAAGCGCACTGTACAGCCTGCCGGGCCTCGAACTCGAACGGTTCACCGTGGCGCCCCTGGGCGACGAAGCGCGCTTGCAGGCCCACTGCCCGGCCTGGGGCTGCGCAAAAACCGCCATGCACCAGCCACACAATCGCCTGCGCTTCGAAGCCGGTTTTCTGCCGAGGGCGCTACGCGAGCAGCACATCGACCTGTATATCAGCACGTTCAATATGGGCCTGCCGCTGCCGCCCAAACCACCGGGTTTGCGTACCGTGGTGCTGCTGCATGACCTGTTCCAGATCACCCTGCAGAACTACCACGCCAACCGCCTCAAGGCGCTGATCTACAAGACCAGCGATCGCCTGTCGATCACCTATGCGGTGCATAGCGCCGATCGGGTGTGGACCCCCTCGCAGTACAGCGCCGACGAAACCGCGCGGCTGTTTCCCAAGGCTACGGGCAAGATCCGCGTGCTGCCCAATCAGGTCGACGGGTTTTCCGCGCTGGCCGCCGACCTCACGGCGCGCCAGTTGCCCGCGCGCTATTGGTTGCTGGTGGGCACCCGCGAGTTGCGCAAAAACGTGCCATTTTTGGTGGACGCATGGCAGCAGGCGCGACGCCAATCACCCGCAGTGCCGGAACTGGTGCTGGTGGGCAGCCTCGATCATTTGCCCGAGGCCCAGCGTAGCCTGCCCGGCATTAGGGCCTTGAGCGGCGTGTCGGATGGCGAGCTGCATGCGCTGTACCGCCATGCCTTACGTCTATGGCAACCCTCATATGCCGAGGGCTTCGGCCTGCCGGTGATCGAAGCGCTGAGCGTCGGCACGCCGGTGGCGGTGGCCAGCGGCACCTCGCTGGATGAAATCACGCCGCCGACCGCACCGCGTTTCTCCCCCTCCGACGGCCCGGCGCTGGTGCAGTTGATGCTCAGCCTGAGCCAACGGCCCGCTGAGGACTCAGCGGAGGAACGCCGCCTTTGGGCCGAGCGCTTCAATCACCAGGCATATCGCCAGCGCTTGGCCGACCTGATTGAGGAACTGAAGTGAGAGTGAATCTGGCAAGCCTCGTCGCGATCCTTTTCGGCCTGCTGTTTGGCGCCCTGACCTTGTTGCTGTCACCGGCCAAGGCATTCCTGGCGGTGATTGGCCTGGCGGGCGTGGTGACCATTTTGCGCTTCCCGTTATGGGGCTTGCTGCTGTTTGCGGGGCTGGCGACGTTCATGCCGTACTCCACCGTCAATCTGGGCATCCGCAGTACGGTCAGCGAAGCGATCCTGGCCCTGACCTGGGGCGCGATCCTGTGGCACAGCTTGCTGGCGCGCCTGCCCGCCACGCCGAGCCTGGCGTCGCGGCCGACCGACCAGATGCTGCTGTGGCTGATGCTGTTCAGCGTGTTTCCGTTTATCGTCGGCCAGGTCACCATCCAGGCCGACACCAGTGGCGTAGCCAATTGGCTGCGCTGGTTGCTGAACCTGTCGGGGGTATTTCTCGCCGCCAAACTGCTGGTGCAGCGCAAACACCGCGAAGCCCTGGTGATCGCACTGCTGCTGGGCACCCTGGCGATGTTGCTACTGTCCATCGCCGTGTTCGTGCGCACCCGCTCCGGTGCCGGCATTGCGCCGATCCTGGCGATGTTCAACTACGCCAACTTCGACATGCTCAAGTTCGGGCTGGAAGCCATGTCGTCGCGTATGGGTTCGCCCTGGACCCACCCGAATGCCATCGGCGGGATCATGGCCTTGCTGTTGCCTCTGGCATTCTGCTTCGGCATGACCGAGCAAGGCTGGAAACGCGCCCTCGGCCTGGGCGTGGCGTGCCTCGGCGCGGCGGCGCTGCTGCTGGCCAGCAGCCGTGGCGCGATGGTCAGCCTGGCGTTGGTTTTGATCTGGATGGCCACGCGGCGAGTGCCGTACACCGGGCGCCTGCTGATGATCGGCGCCGCGCTGACAGTAGCGCTGGTGCTGGCCTATCCGCCGTTGCAGGATCGCCTGGCAACCATCTTTTCGTCGAGCAATGCCAGTACGGAGGTGCGCTTCGACGAGTACCGCATGTTCCCGCAGGCGGTGGCGGCGTATCCCCTGGGTATCGGGTTCAAGGCCGACCCACCGGTGCCCGGTTCGCACCTGCTGGGGATCTCCAACCTGTGGCTCAATTACATCTACAAGATTGGTCTGGTGGGCATGCTGCTGTTCATCGCGGTGACCGTGCGCTGGTGGCGTGAAGCGCGCCCGGATAAAGGCCCGATTCGCCTGACCAAGGACAATGCCCTGTGGTTGGGTACTACGGCCGGGATCCTGGCGGCGCTGGTCAGCGGCTTGTTCGATCACTACTTCAGTTTTGCGGTAGTGATGGTGGCGCTGTTCTGGCTGATGGTGGGGATCAATGTACTGGAGGCGCGGCGGCTGTTTCCGGCGCGCGTGCCGCAGGTCAAGCGTGTGGCTTACGGCAAGCCGCTGCTTGATGGCGCCCACTCCTGATGCTCGGCTCCGCCGCATGGCTGACCGTGGCGACCCTCTTGGGCTTATGCCTGGGGTTTGCGCGCGAATGGCTGCTGGTAGCGGCGTGGGGCGCGGGCGAACGTAGCGATGCGTTCCTGATCGCGTTGTTCCTGCCCGAAGCGCTGCGCATGTCCCTGGCCGGTGGCGTGCTGAGTGCCGCCGCCCTGCCGCTGTTCCTGGCGCGCAAGGATGCTGAGCGAGCGGATTGGCTGGCGGTGTTGTTTCCGGCCTTGCTGCTGATTGCATTGCTGACCAGTCTGCTGCTGATGCTGTTGGCGCCGTGGCTGGTGCAAATACTGGGGCCGGGGCTGGCCGCCGGTGCCGCCGCCCTGGCCGGCAATAATTTGCAGATCGTTGCGTGGTGCGTGCCGGGGTTGCTGCTGCACGCCTTGTTCAGTATTCCGTTGCAAGCCAACGAACGCTTTGTGCTGGCGGGGCTGGGGTCGTTGCTATTCAACCTGCCGCCGGTGGCCTACCTCGCTCTCGCGGGCAGCGCCACGCAGCCGCAGTCGTTGGCCTTGGCGTGCCTGGTCGGCAGCCTGCTGATGCCGCTGGCGTTGTTGCCATCGATCTGGCGCCAGGGTTGGCGCCCATGGTGCTGGCAACTGAGACTTGCGCCTTTACGCGAACTGGGCCAGCGCATCGGCCCGCTGTTGTTGAGTAACGGCGCCAGCCAGGGCCTGGCCTTGATTGAACGCCTGGTGGCATCGCTGCTGGGGGAAGGCGCTGTGACCTGGGTGAACCTGGCGCGCAAGCTGATGAACCTGCCGCTGATTGCACTGATGAGCCTCAACCAGGTGCTGCTGGGCATGATGAGCCAGCGTCAAGGCGATGAGCGCCTGGCCTTGCTCAAGCGCGGCCTGGAGACCGCCAGCGTGCTGACCCTGCCCGCCGGCGTCGGCCTGGTGGCCGCCGCGACGAGCCTGGTCACGCTGCTGCTGCCCAAGCACGCGATGGATTCGCCACTGCCGCTGCTGCTGGCTTGGTTTGCCGTGCCGCTAGTGTTCGGCGCCTGGAACGCCTTGCTCGCGCGCTACGCCTACGCCGCTGGCGACACACGCCAGCCGCTGCGCTGCGAGCTGCTGGGCAGCCTGGTCAATGTGCTGTTACTGGGCGCCCTGCCCTTCGTGTTTGGTCTGGCGGGCATCCCTTTGGCCGCACTGGCCGGGGTGATCTGCACCGCGCTGCTGCTGATGCAGCGCCAGGGTTTACTCGCCGAGGTGCCGTGGATGCGCCACTGGCTGCTAAGCGCGCTGGCACTGGGCCTGGCGGCGCTGCTGCTGTTCCCGGTGCAGGGCGCATGGCTGCAGTTGGGGCTAAGCACACTGGCCGGCGCCGTGGTGCTGGTGGGCCTGGGGCTATGGCTCAAGCCGTGGCGTAAAGCATGAGATTGGGTGTGATCGAATGGGAGCACTGAGGTGAAACATCGCTGGATCCAAATGGACATCGCCAAAGGCATCGGCATCCTGGTGATCGTGTATGCCCACAGTTGGTTCGTCGCCAAGTCGCCCGATCTGCTGTATCCGATCCTGGCGTCGTTTGTGTTGCCATTGTTTTTCTTTCTGTCCGGGGTGTTTTTCAAACCGGAACAGCCATTTGTGGAGATGGCGCTGCGCAAGGCCGATGGTCTGCTCAAACCGTTTTTCTTCACCATGCTGGTGTACGTGATCGTGCGCGATGTACTGCGCGGCCAACCGTTACTGCCGGATATCGGCGGCGTGCTGTATGCCACGGTGGCCACAATCCCCTGGCAGGCGCTGTGGTTTTTGCCGCATTTCTGGGTGGCGATTCTGTTCAGTTGGTTGCTGCTGCGGCTGATTCAACGTTTACCGCTGGCTGTGAGTTGCGCGGCGATGATCGTACCGCTGCTGCTGGGCATCTGGATGCTGCCGTGGTTCTGGCAACTGCCGGTGACGCTCGGCGAGCACACGTGGGTGCTGCCCGGCTTGCCCTTCAGCCTCGACGTCACGCTGATCAGCAGCGCCTGTTTCGTGTATGGCTACCTATTGCGCGACTGGCTACGTACCCACGCCGGCTCATGGCTGACGCTGCTGGTGTCGGTGGTGCTGTTCGCCGCGGTGTTCCTCTACAGCCACGCCACCATGGACCTGGCGCAACGTCGCTACGACCACTGGCTGTGGACCAGCCTGCTGGCGCTGATCGGCGTGTACCTGTGCTGGGCTTTGGCGAAGGTGATCATGGTATCGGCCCTGCTCACGCGGATGATGACCTACATCGGTCAATCCACGTTGATCCTGCTGATCTTCCATGGCGAGATCCAGCACAAGACGGTCGACCTGCTGGTGCGCCTGGGGCTGCATGAATTCGTCGCGGCGTGTATCGGGTTTGGGGTGGCGGTGATCGCGCCGTTGTTGATCGGGGAGGTGATCAAGCGCGTGGCATTCCTGCGGTTCTTCTATTTTCCGTTTCCGCTGCGCAAACAGCGGGCATAGCGGTTGGAGCGAGCACGCTCGCTCCTGCCGACATCAATCGTCCAATGGTTGCACCGCGGGTTTGCTACCGGGTTTAGCAGGCTTGGCGCCCTTGGCCGGAGCCGGGGCAGGCGCCGCAGGTTGGGGCTCAGGAGCCGCCGCGGCTTCTTTTTCCGCCATGGGCATCTGATCGATGGTGCTGAAGAATTCCTTGAGATCGAGGGTGTCCGGCGGCACGGTCTTCTCAAGTTTCTTCTCGCCGTCCTTGCCCACCAGAATCACTTTGGTGCCGCTGCCGGCGCCGAGCTTGAGGGCGCGGATCAATGCATTGGTTTCCGGCGGGGTGAGTTTCTTGTTGTCTTTCGGGTCTTTGGCGAACTTCTCACCTTCAGCTCCGATACTGCCGAACTTGACGGTGTAGAACACCATGCTGCGTTCTTCAAAGGACTGCTTGATGGCCGGCTCGTCCAGCTCTTTCTTGAGTTTGGCCAACGTATCGTTGCCGGAATCAAGCTCCACCACCACCAGCGGCCGGGCCTTGCCCAAATCCTGCTTGAGCGGGTTGATATCCTCAGCCGCCAACAGCGGCCCCGTAAACGCCATCAAGGTAGCCAGGGTCAGCGACCGGATGAGCATGCGCACCTCCTTTGAATTTCATGCAGGGTTCTTGAGTTTCATGTCTGCGACAGTCAAATTCAAGGATGATTCCTACGGCACTTTGAGAAAGAGTAGGTCAGGACGCCCGTGACGCAAGGGGTTGAGTGGGGCTGCAGGGATTGTTTCGCCTGATTGCAGAATCATCACGACGCCGTCCACTGCGGCCAATGCCGGGCGAACACGGGCGCCACGCCGGGGTCGGCATCCACACGCGCCAAGGTGCGCGCAAAGCCTGGCGCTACGGCGCTCAACGCCTCCCGCGCGGCGTCCCAACGCGACACCGCCGCCGCCATGATGCCCAAGGCATTGGGCTCACCGTTGTTGGCAAACAACTGCTCGGCAAACTGTTCGGCGAATACCACCCAGGCTTGATGCAGATAACGGCGTGTGCCACAGACCAGTTGCGTTTGCACCGCCTCGGGCGCGTCACCCAACCAACGCTGTGGGTAATCGATGATGCCGATCGCCGAGTAGCAATTGGCCGCGATATAAACCAGGCCCCGGATGATCTGCGCGCGGTCGCCGCTCAGCAGGTGCGCGTCGGGGAATGCCAGGCCGAGATGAATCAGGATGGCGGCGCTTTCCGTCAGTACCTGACCATCGGGCATCACCAGCGTCGGGATCTGTTTGAGCGGGTTGATACGCGCCAGGACCTCGCTGCCTTCGCCGTCGTGCCAGGAGCTGGCGTCCACCCGATGCCACGGTACTGCACAACGCTGCAAGGCGATTTCGATCATGCATGAGCCGGATTCGTCGGTGCCGTAGAGCGTATACATCATGGCCTCTCCTTTATGACGGAGCCCCAAGCGTGCACACGCCCGACCGTGCATCGCAAGTGTTTTAGAACAGCCCCATCTGCCCGCCGACCAACGTACTGAAATCATCATTTACGAACGGCAGAATCGCGTCGGCCACCGGCTGCAATTGGCGGGTGACATAGTGATCGTAGTCAATCGGCGCCTGGCGCACTTCCAGCGGTTCAGGCCCATTGACGCTGATCACATAGCTGATCCAGCCGCCACGCTGGTACTGGCGCGGCCTACCCAGGCGGTCGTTGTAATCGTCTGCCAAACGCGCCGCTCGCACATGGGGCGGGACGTTGCGTTCGTAATCGTCCAGGCGGCGGCGCAGGCGTTTACGGTAGACCAGCAACTCGTCGAGTTCGCCGCTCAAGGTTCTACGCACGTAATCGCGGATGTACGCTTGGTGCGGCTTGCGGTCAAAGATGAGGCGGTAAAGCTCTTGCTGAAACTGTCGCGCCAGGGGCGACCAGTCACTGCGCACGGTCTCAAGGCCCTTGTAGATCATCTCTTCGTGACCATCGCTGCGCATGACTAGGCCGGCGTAGCGCTTCTTGCTGCCCTCCTCCGCGCCGCGAATGGTAGGCATCAGAAAGCGCGTGAAGTGGGTTTCGTATTGCAATTCCAGGGCGCTCTGCAAACCGAATTCGGTGCTCAGGTGCTCGCGCCACCAATCGTTGACATGCGTGACCAGCGCCTGGCCGATGCGGCTGGCATCCTCCTGGGAATGCGCACGGCCGAGCCACACGAAGGTGGAGTCGGTGTCGCCGTAGATCACTTCATAGCCCTGGGCCTCAACCAATTGGCGGGTCTGACGCATGATCTGGTGACCGCGCAGGGTGATCGAGGAGGCCAGACGCGTGTCGAAGAACCGACAGCCGCTGGAGCCGAGCACGCCGTAGAAGGCGTTCATGATGATTTTCAGGGCCTGGGACAGCGGTGCGTTGTGTTCGCGCTTGGCCGCTTCGCGCCCTTCAGCCACGCGCGCGACAATCGATGGCAGACAATGGCGCGTGCGGGAAAACCGCGCACCGCGAAAGCCTTCCACCGATTCGCGGTCATCAGGGTGTTTGAGGCCTTCGATCAGGCCCACCGGGTCGATCAGGAAACTGCGAATGATCGACGGGTACAGGCTTTTGTAATCCAGCACCAGTACCGACTCGTAGAGGCCGGGACGTGAGTCCATGACGAAACCGCCAGGGCTGGCCTGGGGCGGCTTATCGCCCAGGTTCGGTGCGACGAAGCCTGCGCGGTGCATCAGCGGCATGTAGAGGTGGGTAAATGCGGCGACGGAGCCGCCGCTGCGGTCAGCCGGTAGCCCGGTGACACTGGCACGCTCCAGCAGGAACTTGAGCAGTTCGGTTTTCTCGAAAATCCGCGTTACCAGCTCGCAGTCCTTGAGGTTGTAGCGCGCCAGGGCGGGCTTGTCCTCGGCGAACATGCGGTTGATTTCGTCCATGCGCTGGTACGGCGTAGAAATATCCTTGCCTTCGCCCAGCAAGGTTTGCGCAACGTTTTCCAGACTGAACGATTCGAAACTCCAGGTCGCCGAGCGCAGCGCTTCGATGCCGTCAATGATCAAGCGTCCCGGCGCCGCCGCGAAGTAATGGTTGCGACTGCCATGCTCACGCCAGCTCATGGCCTCTTCACCGCGCCCGAGCAGCAAGGGCACATTGAGGCGCTGGGCGTGCTCATGGAGCACCCGCAGGTCGAACTGCACCACGTTCCAGCCGATGATGGCGTCGGGGTCATGAGTGGCCAGCCACGCATTGAGACGTTCGAGCAACTGAGCGCGGCTGTCGCAATAGTCGAGCTTGAAGTCCACGGCGTCGGTCTTATTGGGCGGCCCGAGCATATACACCTGGCGCTCGCCGCAGCCTTCCAGGGCGATGGAATACAGCTCGCCCTGGGCGGTGGTCTCGATATCCAGGGACACCAGCCTGAGCGGCGGGCGGTAGTCCGGCGCGGGTTTCATCTGGGCGTCCGACAGCACGCCCGTGGCCTGCGGCGTACCACCGAACCACACGGGCGCAGTGATGAAACGCTCCATCATGTAGCGCTCAGGAGGCCGTACGTCGCCTTCGTACACATCGACGCCCGCGGCACGCAGGCGTTTTTCCAGGTCCATCAACTGGCGATGCTGGCGGGTATACAGACCGAGGACGGGGCGGTGATGGAAGTCACACAGCTGCAGCGGGCGCAACTCGACATCGCGCTCCCCCTTGAGCAGCCAATCCAACGGCTTGCGATGGGCTTCAGGGATAAACATCACGGAGGTCTGAACGGGTAGACGGATGTACCGTGGCCCCTGGTCGGTGGCCAGCCAGAAGCTGACCTCCGTGCCGGCCGGGGTATCGCGCCAATGCCGGGTCAGGACAAAACCCTGCTGTAAATCCACCGTACCGCACCTCAGAAATCGCGTTGAGCCGGTGATTCTACGCGGCGCGAGCTTCGGGGCGAAAAGTAATACTCATGCAGAAGGGTTATTACACCTGGCCCTTGTCCCATAAACGCTTCAGCTCTTCCGAGGCCTGGTCTTCCGGTACCGTAAAACGCAGTTGATCGTCGCGATTGTCCGAGCGATAGCGAACTTCAATCTGATAGAAGCGCTGATCGCCCCGGCCTACATCCGTCGACGTTTGCGGCAGGCAACGGTTCAGCACATTGCAGATTTGCTCACGCTCATCGACATTGCACTGAGCAAATTCGATTTCACGCGGCCGGGTCATGGTGGTCACCTGGCCGCCCTGACGGGACAGGCGCACGGTGGCGTCGTTACCCAAGGCCGGAAGTTCTTTCATTGCGTGATTCTCCTGCTGGACCGACGCCGACTTCCTCCCAGGCTTTACGCACAGCATCAGCCGCTTCAGTGCCAAAACGTTGGTGGGCATGTTGTACGGTCAGAGTAGCAAAGGCCTGAAAGTTAGCGTCGTTGTCCAAGTTTTTGTCGCAGAGGGTGTCATACCAGATTTGGCCAGCCCGCTCCCAGGCCGAACCGCCAAGTGCTATGGCGACCAGGTAGAACGCGCGATTGGGAATACCGGAGTTGAGGTGCACACCGCCATTGTCGTCTTGGGTATTGATGAAATCGTCCATATGCGCAGGCTGCGGGTCTTTGCCGAGCACAGGATCATCATAGGCCGTGCCAGGGTGGGACATCGAGCGCAGGCCTTTACCTTTGACCTTGTCGGTCAGCAGATCGGCGCCGATCAGCCAGTCGGCCTGCTCTGCAGTTTGCTTGAGGACGTACTGACGCGTAAGCACACCGAACACATCGGAAATCGACTCGTTGAGTGCCCCGGATTGATTGCGATAGACCAGGCCCGCTTCGCTTTCGATGACTCCGTGGGTGAGTTCGTGCGCCACCACGTCGAGCGAGCGCGTAAACCGCTGGAACACCTCGCCATCGCCGTCGCCAAACACCATTTGCGCCCCATTCCAGAACGCATTTTCATAGCCCTCTCCGTAGTGCACGGTGCCGGCCAGCGCAAAGCCCCGGTTGTCGATAGAGTCTCGACCATAGACCTGCCAGAAAAAGTCATGGGTGGCGCCCAAGGCATCGTACGCCTCATCTACGGCGACATCGCCGCTGGCACGCTGACCTTCGACCCGAACCAGCGCGCCAGGCAGCACGGTCAAGTGTTGAGCATCGTAAATATTGCGCTGCAGTTGACCAGGCTGATGGGCCTCGGCCACGGGCGCCTGGGATTGGCGAGCGGTCGCGGGCAAGAACTGACGGACGTGCGTCAGGGTTTTCAATGCGCGCGAACGCTGCCATTCGGAGCCATGATCAATCAGGCGATTGAGAATGTAGGGCGGCATGAATCCGAGGTAATGACGTTGGCCAGACATGGCGCTCTCCTTGTCAGACAGTTTCGGATAGTAAATACACAGTGGGCATCATTTGAGGAAGTTCTCGATGTTGCCCATTTGCTCGTCCCAGCCTCGGGAATTCATCTTGAACGCCTTCTGGCGACGGGCATCGGGAATTTCGTTGAAACCTGACTCAACCACCCGCAGCAGAATACCGGGCGCATGGTCCTCGATAGTGAACTCCACCAGGGTCGGGCTTTCCTTGTCATAGTCGATAGTGTCGTCGACCGCGAACGGATGCCAACTGAATGAGAACAGGGTCTGCGGCAGTATTCGTTCGATCCTGGCCTTCCAGACGACATGCTCATAACCAGGGTAGGTGATCGGCGCCTCAACGATCTCCCCCTCGACAAAGGCCTTGCCCTTGAGAGCAATGCCAAACCATTGGCCGAATTGCTCGGCATCTGTCAGCGCGTCCCAAACTTTTTTACGTGAAGCGTTGAGCAGGATTTTTCGCTCGATGCGATCTAATACGTGCATAAGTCACCTCCTCCATTGACCGTAGGTGACATCAAACAATGCGCAACCTGGAGTTGTAAGCAATGATGATGACCCGTCCATGAACTGACCCTACCTTATGACTGACCCACTCAACGGAAGTTGCTTTTGCAAGGCGGTGCGCTATCAAGTACTCCGCCTGGACATGCCTATCAGCCACTGCCACTGCGACAGCTGTCGCAAAGTGCATGCGGCCCCCTTTGTCAGCACCGCCGGGGTGATGCGGGAACACTTTGTTTGGACGCAGGGACAGGAGCTGCTGTCGTCCTTCGAATCGTCACCGGGCAAGCACAGGCATTTCTGCTCGCGGTGCGGCTCTCATTTGATGGCTGAACGTGGGCATCAGCCTCATGTCATCGTGCGAGTGGCAACGCTGGATGATGACCCAGGCGTCAGGCCAACCTCGCAAATCTGGACCGCCCAGGCTAAACCATGGCTGGCCTACGAGGACGTAGAGTGCTGGAGCGAATGGAAACCATGACTCAAACGTGAGGATCTCCGGGCCCTTTAGCAGGTGTTGCATATTGCGGTTTAAGGTGTCCTTCTTGGTCTAGTAACCAGGCATCCATGATCTGCCGCACCACAGGCCCTGCCACACGGCCACCGGCCTCGCCGTTTTCAATCATGACCGAAATGACAATTTTTGGATGCTCGGCTGGGGCAAAGCCTACAAACAAGGCGTTATCACGATGGCGCTCCAGCGTTTTCTCGCGGTTGTAGCGCTCACCCTGTTTGATCGCCACGACCTGCGCGGTACCACTCTTGCCAGCGATCCGATACTGCGCACCTTGTGCGGCCGCCCGCGCGATGCCGCGTGGGTCGTGCATGACCAGTTGCATACCGTGGTTGACCTGCTCCCAGTCGCGCGGGTCCTTAAGGACAACGTTTGGCATGGGGTTTTCGTCTACTGGCGGCACACCGTTGATGGTCTTGGCCAAGTGCGGTCGGTTCCACACGCCCTTGTTGGCGATCAAAGCGGTGGCCTGAGCCAGTTGCAACGGGGTGACCTGCATGTAGCCCTGGCCGATGCCGAGGATCACCGTTTCACCGGGGAACCAAGGCTGGCGGCGTGTGGCGCGCTTCCATGCCTGGGAAGGCATCAGCCCGGCTGACTCTTCGAACATATCCATGGACACTTTCTGACCCAGGCCAAACTCGGCCAAGTAATCATGCAGGCGATCGATTCCCAGCTTGTGGGCCAAGTCATAAAAGTAAGTGTCGTTAGAACGCATGATAGCTGCGTCCATGTCCACCCAACCATCGCCACTGTGGTTCCAATTGCGGTATTTGTGGTCAAAGTCCGGGAGCTGGTAGTAACCAGGGTCGAACACGCGGGTTTGGGCAGTGACGACACCGCTGTCGAGACCAGCGATGGCCACCTCGGGCTTGATGGTTGAGCCTGGCGCATACAGACCCCGAAGGACACGGTTGAACAAAGGCCGGTCGATAGAGTCGTGCAGTGCGGCATATTCCTTGAAACTGATACCGGTGACGAAGAGGTTCGGATCGAAACTTGGCTTGCTGACCATGGCCAGTACTTCGCCGGTTTGCGGATCGAGAGCAACCACCGAACCACGGCGATCCCCCAAGGCTTGCTCTGCTGCTTCCTGAAGTTTGACGTCGAGGCTCAGGACAATATTTTTTCCAGGGACCGGGTCGGTGTGCTTGAGTACGCGAAGCACCCGGCCCTGAGCATTCGTCTCAACCTCTTCGTAACCCACATGACCATGCAGCTCGGACTCGTAGAAGCGTTCGATTCCAGTCTTGCCGATCGACTGAGTACCGCGATATTCCACAGAATCTAGGTTCTTGGACTCCTTCTCGTTGATCCGGCCTACGTAACCAATGGAATGAGCAAAATGCGGACCCAGGGGGTAATGTCGAACGAATTGTGGTTCCACATCAACCCCGGGTAGGCGGAACTCATTCACAGCCAGCACCGCGATCTGTTCCTCGGTGAGTTCGTAAAACAAGGTCACCGGAACGAAAGGGTGGCGCGCTTGCTTGAGGGCTTTGTCGAACAATGCGCGATCTTCAGTAGGCAAGTGCAGTAAGTCGATGATCGTGTCCAGCTCCCCCTTAAGGTCTGTGGTGCGCTCGCGGGTGATCGTCAGGTTATAGCTGGGGCGGTTGTCGGCAAGCACTACACCGTTGCGGTCATAGATCAGTCCACGGGTGGGAGTGATAGGCAGGACGTGGACGCGATTGTTTTCGGAGATCGTAGAGTGATAGTCGAACTGCACCACCTGCAAAAAATACATACGGCCCACTAGGGCACAAGTAATGCCAATGACCAGCAATGCACAGGCAAGCAGGCGTTTGTTGACCAGACGATTCTCTTTCTCGTGGTCCTTGATCGGTATCACTTCAGGCATTTCTACAGCATCTCTTTGAAAAAGATCGTTGCCGCGTCCTGCGAATGAAGATAAGTCCCTTTGAAAATGAGCTGCACCTTACCAAAAATGCAGGGACGCTTTGCATCGATTTCTTCAACGGTACTCAATGGTGTTTTTGTCACGAGACAATCAGCTCCTCATGACGTCGTAGCGGAGCTTTATATCGACGGTGGAGGAAAAGGAAAAAGCTTTACAACACTTTTCGAGCGCGCAAAACA
>NZ_JAEILC010000081.1:0-42481 GCF_016307435.1 Pseudomonas sp. S4_EA_1b
TGGCAGGGTCAACCCTACGGACTTCGGTCCCGTGCAGGCTATGACCAACAAGCCGTTTACTGAAGGCGCCAAGTACACTGATTATAAAATCGACAAAAGCAATCCGGGGCAAAAACCTGGCATGTCTAGAGAGGCCGGCAATATCTGGAGCGGTTTCAAGCAAGGTCCTGATGGGAACTGCACCACAGTGGCTGCAATAAAGGCTGCAATGATGAAGTTTGGTCAGAAACCCACCGATATTTTCAAGGACGTGACAGCCAATGGCGATGGTTGGGATATACAGATGCGAGATGGGTTCCAACTCCATCTAAGCAAGAGCGAACTGCAGCAGGCCACCCAGCAGGCTCGGTTCATGGGTGATGATGCGGGCATGATGACCGATGCCAACTTCTTATACGCAGCAAGTGCAAAGCGGGCTCATATGGAGGGCAATCAGGGATGGGGATTTGGTAATGACGCTAATGCACGCAGAAGCTTCGCAGATGCGTTGGTCAGTTTGAATGACGGTGAAATGCTCTCCGAGGGACTTGATCGCCTGGGGTTGAAAGGTTTGTACCGGCAATCTTCAAGTTCTGAGCTTGCGAGCGGCGTGCTTGGCGTCGTGGCTTATGGCGGCCATGCGATGGCATCCATTGGCGGACATGTGGAGCTATGGGGCGGACGAGGCGGCCAGCCTCAGTATGGTGGCGAGGCGTATGCATTCAAATAATGGCAAAGACCGTTCAGGATTCGTGGCGCTGTAAAAACAAAAAAGCCCGTCAATCCAAAGGGATGACGGGCTTTTTAGTCATGAGCTCAGCTTATTGGCAAGCTTCGCAATCCGGCTCGTCGATAGCACAGGCCTTTGGCACTGGCGCTGGGCCGGCCGGGGCGGCGAGTACCGAATCATCACCGTGGTTGCCGCTGGACACTGCGTTCAGCTTACCGGTGTTGATGGTCGACTTCTCGGTGCTGGTTGCGGCCAGGGCGCGGAGGTAATAGGTGGTTTTCAGGCCACGGTACCAAGCCATGCGGTAGGTCACGTCCAACTTCTTGCCCGAAGCGCCGGCGATGTACAGGTTCAGGGACTGCGCCTGGTCGATCCACTTCTGACGACGGCTGGCAGCGTCAACGATCCACTTGGTGTCCACTTCGAAGGCAGTCGCGTAGAGCTCTTTGAGTTCTTGCGGGATGCGCTCGATCTGCTGCACGGAACCGTCGTAGTACTTCAGGTCGTTGATCATCACCGAGTCCCACAGGCCGCGGGCTTTCAGGTCGCGAACCAGGTACGGGTTGATCACGGTGAATTCGCCCGACAGGTTCGATTTCACATAAAGGTTCTGGTAAGTCGGTTCGATCGACTGCGACACGCCGGTGATGTTGGCGATGGTGGCGGTCGGTGCGATGGCCATGATGTTGGAGTTACGAATACCTTTCTGCACACGGGCACGTACCGGCGCCCAGTCCAGGGTTTCGTTCAGGTCAACGTCGATGTACTTCTGGCCACGGGCTTCGATCAGGATCTGTTGCGAGTCCAGCGGCAGGATGCCCTTGGACCACAGCGAACCCTGGAATGTCTCGTAGGCGCCGCGCTCGTCGGCCAGGTCGCAGGAAGCCTGGATCGCGTAGTAGCTGACCGCTTCCATGGACTTGTCGGCGAACTCGACCGCAGCGTCCGAACCGTAAGGAATGTGCTGCAGGTACAACGCGTCCTGGAAGCCCATGATCCCCAGGCCCACTGGGCGGTGCTTGAAGTTGGAGTTCTGCGCCTGTGGCACCGAGTAGTAGTTGATGTCGATCACGTTATCGAGCATGCGTACGGCGGTGTTGACGGTGCGTTCCAGCTTGGCGGTGTCCAACTTGCCGTTGACGATGTGGTTCGGCAGGTTGATCGAGCCCAGGTTGCAAACGGCGATCTCGTCCTTGTTGGTGTTCAAGGTGATCTCGGTGCACAGGTTGGAGCTGTGGACCACGCCCACGTGCTGCTGCGGGCTGCGCAGGTTGCACGGGTCCTTGAAGGTCAGCCACGGGTGGCCGGTTTCGAACAGCATGGACAGCATCTTGCGCCACAGGTCTTTGGCCTGGATGGTCTTGAACAGCTTGACCTTGCCTGGGTACTCGGTGAGGGCTTCGTAGTACTCGTAGCGCTCTTCGAAGGCCTTGCCGGTCAGGTCGTGCAGGTCCGGCACTTCGGAGGGCGAGAACAGGGTCCACTTGCCGTCATCGAAGACGCGCTTCATGAACAGGTCAGGAATCCAGTTGGCGGTGTTCATGTCGTGGGTACGACGACGGTCGTCACCGGTGTTCTTGCGCAGCTCGATGAACTCTTCGATGTCCATGTGCCAGGTTTCCAGGTAGGCACACACAGCGCCTTTGCGCTTGCCACCCTGGTTAACGGCGACGGCGGTGTCGTTCACCACTTTCAGGAACGGTACGACGCCCTGAGACTTGCCGTTGGTGCCCTTGATGTAGGAGCCCAGTGCACGCACCGGCGTCCAGTCGTTGCCCAGGCCACCGGCGAATTTGGACAACATGGCGTTGTCGTGGATCGCGTGATAGATGCCCGACAGGTCGTCCGGCACGGTGGTCAGGTAGCAGCTGGACAGCTGTGGGCGCAGGGTGCCGGCGTTGAACAGCGTCGGTGTCGAGGACATGTAGTCGAAGGACGACAGCAAGTTGTAGAACTCGATGGCGCGGTCTTCTTTGTGCTTCTCTTCGATCGCCAGGCCCATGGCCACGCGCATGAAGAACACTTGCGGCAGTTCGAAGCGGATACCGTCCTTGTGGATGAAGTAACGGTCGTACAGGGTTTGCAGACCCAGGTAGGTGAACTGCTGGTCACGCTCGTGGTTGATGGCCTTGCCGAGCTTTTCCAGGTCGAAAGTGGCCAGGACCGGGTTCAGCAATTCGAATTCGATACCCTTGGCGATGTACGCAGGCAGGGCCTTGGCGTACAGGTCGGCCATTTCATGGTGGGTGGCGCTTTCGGCGACTTTCAGGAAGCCCAGGCCTTCGGCACGCAGGGTGTCCATCAGCAGGCGCGCGGTTACGAACGAGTAGTTCGGCTCGCGTTCAACCAGGGTACGGGCAGTCATCACCAGCGCGGTGTTGACGTCGGTCAGGGCCACGCCGTCGTACAGGTTCTTCAGGGTTTCGCGTTGGATCAGGTCGCCGTCGACTTCTTCCAGGCCTTCGCAGGCCTCGGTGATGATGGTGTTCAGGCGGCCGAGGTCCAGCGGCGCAAAGCTGCCGTCGGCCAGGGTGATGCGGATCGACGGGTGCGCTTGTACCGCTGCTTCTTCGGCGGGAGTGCGCACGGCACGTTCCTTGGCGCGCGAATCGCGGTAGATCACGTAGTCGCGGGCGACTTTCTGTTCGCCGGCACGCATCAGGGCCAGTTCGACCTGATCCTGGATTTCTTCGATGTGGATGGTGCCGCCCGAGGGCATGCGACGCTTGAAGGTTGCGGTGACTTGTTCGGTCAGGCGGGCAACGGTGTCGTGGATACGCGACGAGGCGGCAGCGGTGCCGCCTTCAACTGCAAGAAACGCTTTGGTGATGGCGACGGTGATTTTGTCATCGGTGTAAGGAACGACAGTGCCGTTACGCTTGATCACGCGCAGTTGGCCAGGTGCAGTGGCGGACAGATCCATAGTCGAATCGGCGGCCTGCGGCACGGAGCCCTGCGGGTTCTCGCGAGTTGTGTCGGTTTGCATGGGGGGGTGTCTCCACATTCTATATTTATTTGGGCACCATCACGGTGCCCACCGTTCCGTCCTGAAGCACTTACAGCAGGCCTGGGCCTGGCATAACAACTTCGGGACAGTAGGAAGGGGGCTGTTCGCGCCGCTTCCATGCCGAAGTCTTCGGTTCGGGGCTCAATGCCCGTGGCCGTATTCCTGGTAGGTGACAGTTGCCGGATTCAAGCACTGCAACACCCATACCGTTTTACGCTGTTGAAGCTTGAAAACGGTCGCCATCCGCGTGCGCGGTTTGGGCTTTCAAAAATTGCTTTGGTTCAACCAAACGGGAGCAAGAAATGACTTGAGTTTCTTGTCTGATCTGTGTTTGGTGGTTTCGCTTAAAACCCTACATGTAGGGGTTTTTTAGCGCCGAGCTACAAGATAATGCGTTTTGGAGGGCTTAGCAACGCACGGCCTGTGGATAACGCTGTGGGTAAAATGTGTATGAAACGTGGAACGCCCGCGTAGGCCGCAGCACTGCTGGATTCAGCCGTTTGTCACTGAATATTCCAAGATGAAAACAGCCGGTTGGATTTTTGAGGGCGCGAACCCTATCACAAAAAAAGGTGATCACCGAATGGATTTCCTGGCTTGTGTTTGAAGGCTGGCCCATGGCTACAATCGGCGGTAGTTTGCCCTTGCCAGATGACAGCTGTAGGAGCGCGCCTTCCTGCAGACGAGCTCGGCGATCACCCTGGCATCTTGCATAGACGCGGGCCCCTTGGGCTTCTCCAACAATAAATACAACCGAGGTAGCGGATGGAGCATGACGCCTGGCAAATCCTGATCGTCGAAGACGACGAGCGATTGGCCGAGTTGACCCGTGATTACCTGCAAAGCAACGGTCTGAGGGTTGCGGTGGAAGGCAATGGAGCGCTGGCGGCTGAGCGCATCATCGACGAGCAACCGGACCTGGTGATCCTCGACCTGATGCTGCCTGGCGAAGACGGCCTGAGCATCTGCCGCAAAGTGCGCGAACGCTATGACGGCGTGATCCTGATGCTCACCGCGCGCACCGACGACATGGACCAAGTGCTCGGCCTCGACCTGGGCGCCGACGATTATGTGTGCAAACCCGTGCGTCCGCGCTTGTTGTTGGCGCGTATCCAAGCGCTGTTGCGCCGCAGCGAGCCGGCAGAACCGGCGACGGTGGAGCTGCAACGGCGCCTGCAGTTCGGCCCGCTGGTGGTGGACAACGCCCTGCGCGAAGCCTGGCTGCATGACACCGGTATCGAGCTGACCAGCGCTGAGTTCGACCTGCTGTGGCTGCTGGTGGCCAACGCCGGGCGCATCCTGTCCCGCGAAGAAATCTTCATCGCCCTGCGTGGCGTCGGCTATGACGGCCAGGATCGCTCCATCGATGTGCGCATCTCGCGGATTCGCCCGAAAATCGGCGACGACCCGATCCACCCACGCCTGATCAAGACCATCCGTAGTAAAGGCTACCTGTTCGTCCCCGAAGCCGCCGCTGACATGCCGCTGTGAACTCGATCTTCCTGCGTATCTACGGCGGCATGTGCGCCGCGCTGATCCTGGTGGCGTTGCTTGGCGTGCTGGCGCTGCACCTGCTTAATGAGGTGCGCAGTGGTCAGTATCGCGAACGCTTGGCCCACGGCACGTTTGCCTTGATGGGCGACAACCTGCAGCCCATGAGCGCCATTGAACGTCAGCGCGCCCTGGCGGTATGGGAACGTCTGTTAGGCATTCCTCTGGAGTTGCGCACCCTCGCCGAAGCCCGCCTGGACCTCAGCCAGCGCACGCGCCTGCAACGCGGCCAAGTTCTGGTGGAACAGACCGGCCCCCACGCGGCGCGGGTGGTGCGCCTGGTCAGCGAGCAGGAACAACTGGTGCTGACCGGCGAAGTGCAGCAGATCAGCGAGCAATTGGCCCGCGCGACTATTTATTTACTGGCCGATGAGCTGGTGCGCTATCCCGAGGCCGAGCAGCCGCAGCGGCTGGCGGATATCAAAGAAGCCAAGGGTTTCGGCTTCGACATGCATTTGATGACCCTCGACCAGGCCGACATGGACGATGATCAGCGTCGGCGCGTGTCCGAGGGCGACACGGTGATGGCACTAGGCAAGGGCGGCGATTCGATCCGCGTGTTCGCCGGTATGGTCGGCACGCCGTGGGTGCTGGAAATCGGCCCGTTGTACCAAATGAACCCGTACCCGGCGCAATGGCTGATCCTGATTGCGTTGATCGGCCTGACCCTGATCGGCTTAATCGTCTATTTCTTAGTCCGTCAGTTGGAGCGCCGGCTCAAAGGGCTGGAAGCGGCGGCTACCCGTATCGCCAAGGGCAATCTGCAAGTGCGCGTACCGGCCCGTGGCGCGGACTCGGTGGGGCGCTTGGCGGCGGCGTTCAATGGCATGGCCGAGCACTTGCAGCAATTGCTGGCGATCCAGCGCGAACTGGTGCGTGCGGTGTCCCATGAACTGCGCACGCCAGTGGCGCGCCTGCGCTTTGGCCTGGAGATGCTAGGCGATGCCGCCACGCCGGAAGCGCGACGCAAGTACCTGGACGGTATGGACAGCGATATCCAGGATCTGGATGGACTGGTGGACGAAATGCTCACCTACGCACGCCTGGAGCAAGGCTCGCCGGCGCTGAATTTCCAGCGGGTGGACCTCAATGCGTTGCTCGATCAGGTGATCGGCGAATTGTCGCCACTGCGCCCGCAGATCACCGTCAGTCGTGGCATTTGTCTGTCATCGGTGCATTGGGATGATGCCTGGGTCGATGCCGAGCCGCGTTATCTGCATCGCGCGTTGCAGAACCTGGTGTCCAATGCCATGCGTCATGCCCAGGGGCAAGTGTTGATCAGTTATCAGGTGGGCCAGGTACGTTGCCGCATCGACGTGGAGGATGACGGCCCCGGCGTGCCGCAAAGCGCTTGGGAGCGTATCTTCACGCCGTTCCTGCGCCTGGACGACAGTCGCACCCGCGCTTCGGGAGGCCATGGTTTGGGCCTGTCTATCGTACGACGCATCATTTATTGGCACGGCGGGCGGGCGTTGATCGGTAAGAGCAACAACCTGGGCGGGGCGTGTTTCAGCCTGAGCTGGCCGCGGAGCCAAGAAAAACCGGCAGATTGATCAATGGGGCTGGTTGGATACCGCGACGACGCTCAAGAGCTGACCATCGTCAAGCGCAAACTGCCCCTGCAACTCTTTGCCCTGGCACCACTCATGGGACAGGTCCGTCAGCAACCGCAGGCGCACCTGGCCTGTTTCGGACCACTCCAGCAACTCGGCGTGCTCAAAGTAAAAGCGCTTCTGCACAATCGGATAGAGCGCCTTGAACAGGCTCTCCTTGATGGAAAACGTCAAGGTCACCAGCAGGGCGACCTGCTCTGGCGCCAGGGCGACCATGCGTTGCAACTCATCGGCGGTCAGGATTTCCGCGGCCAGGCGTTGCGCCCGCTCCAGGCTCAGCAGGTTCTCCAAGTCCATCCCCAGGCCGCGCCACTGCGCCTTGTGCCCGACAATCGCGGCGGCGTGGCCGGTGCTGTGGGTGATGGAGCCGCTGATAGACGTGGGCCATACCGGCGCGCGGTCTTCGCCAATGGCCGGGATGCAGTCGTGGTGACCGAGCTGATGCAGCGCGGCGCGGGCGCACACACGACCGGCGAGGAACTCGGCCTGACGCTTGGCGACCGAACGCTGGATACTGGCCGGCGGCGGCACGGCGCAACGTTGGAAATCATCCGCTACCAGTGACGCAGGATCGAAGCGGGTGCTGAGGAATACCGTGCCCGGCAAGCGTTCGGGTAACGGCCAGCGGGCGTCAAGTGGGGTGCAGCAAGCGGGTAGAGGATTCATGGGCGCTATTTTGCCCAGTTGCCGCGCCACAGGATAGCCCGCGCCGGTTCAGGTTGGGTTCAGAGCCTGTTCAGGGGGAGTTCAGGGGCGCTTGCGTAGTCTGGCTCTACAGCCAAACGCGTATGAGGTAACACCATGACTGCGATCAAAAAGCTGATGCTGGCCTTGACCCTGCTGAGTGCCACCGCTGGCGCCCAGGCATCCGAAGGCGCTTTCGCCGAATTCGGCAGGGAGAAAACCAGGAAGCCCAGTAGCCTGATCCATCGTGTGAACTTCGAAGAGGTCAGCAGCCAGGTCTCGCCCTGGGGCCAACCCTTGGGCGCCACCGCCGCGCAGCCAGCCTACCGCGTCGGTTATGCGCACCTGACCGGCCAATTCAATGGCATTAAACTGCGCCCGCAAGACCTGCAGGGCCGCTATGATGTCACCCAGTCGGACAGTTGATTTGCTTTGGAGAGCCTTATGAAATTGCTGGTGGTGGAAGATGAGGCGCTGCTGCGCCATCACCTGTTTACCCGCCTGACCGACAGTGGCCATGTGGTCGAGGCTGTGGCCAACGCCGAGGAAGCCTTGTACCAGACCGGCCAGTTCAATCACGACCTGGCCATCATCGACCTGGGCCTGCCTGGCATGGGCGGCCTGGACCTGATTCGCCAGTTGCGCGCCAAGGGCAAGACGTTCCCGATTCTGATCCTCACCGCGCGCGGCAACTGGCAGGACAAGGTCGAAGGCCTGGCCGCCGGCGCCGACGACTATGTGGTCAAACCCTTCCAGTTCGAAGAGCTGGAAGCGCGGATGAATGCGTTGTTGCGCCGCTCCAGCGGGTTTACCCAGTCCACCATCGTCGCCGGGCCGTTGCTGCTGGATATCAACCGCAAGCAAGCCTCCCTCGACGAGCAACCCCTGGCGCTGACCGCCTACGAATACCGCATCCTCGAATACCTGATGCGCCATCACCAGCAAGTGGTGGCCAAGGATCGTTTGATGGAGCAGTTGTACCCGGACGACGACGAGCGCGACCCGAATGTCATCGAAGTGCTGGTCGGCCGCCTGCGCCGCAAATTGGAAGGCCCGGCCGGGTTCAAGCCAATCGACACCGTGCGTGGCCTGGGCTACCTGTTCAATGAGCGCTGCCGTTGATTCGCTCGTTACGTGTGCGCTTGATGCTGGCGGCCGCCACCCTGGCCGTGCTGTTTATGCTCGGTTTGCTGCCGGCAATGCAAGGCGCCTTCAGCCTGGCGTTGCAGGATTCCATCGAGCAGCGCCTGGCGTCGGACGTCACCACGCTGATCTCCGCCGCGCGGGTGGAAAACAACCACTTGCTGATGCCTGCGCAATTGCCCGATGAGCGCTTCAACCTCGCCGACAGTCGGCTGCTGGGTTACATCTACGACCGCGAAGGCCATTTGGTATGGCGCTCGCGCGCGACCCGCGAAGAAAACATCAACTACAAACCGCGCTATGACGGACGCGGCAATGAGTTTGCGCGGATTCGCGAAGACAACGGCCAGGAATTCTTCGTGTATGACGTCGAGGTCAAGTTGCTCGGCGGCAAGAGCGCGGCGTTCAGCATCGTGGCCCTGCAACCGGTGCGCGAATACCAACTGACCCTCGAAGGCCTGCGCGAAAACCTCTATCTGGGCTTCGGCGCGGCATTGCTGGTGTTATTGACTCTGTTGTGGCTGGGCCTGACCTGGGGCTTGCAGGCGCTACGGCGGTTGAGCCAGGAACTGGACCAGATTGAAGGCGGCACCCGCGAGAGTTTGTCCGAGCAGCACCCCCGCGAGCTGCTGCGCCTGACGGGCTCGCTCAACCGCTTGTTGCACAGCGAACGGGAACAGCGGGCGCGTTACCGCGACTCCCTCGACGACCTGGCCCATAGCTTGAAAACCCCGCTGGCGGTCTTGCAGGGCGTGAGCGAAGACATGGCTCAACGCCCTGCGGACCGCGACCAGGCCAGGGTGCTGCAAACACAGATCGAGCGCATGAGCCAACAGATCAGCTACCAGTTGCAACGCGCCAGCCTGCGTAAAAGCGGCCTGGTGCGCCATCAGGTGCGCCTGGAGCCGGTAGTGCAAAGCCTTTGCGATACCCTGGGCAAGGTGTACCGCGACAAAGCGGTGACGGTGTCTTTCCAGCTACCAGAGGAGTGTGACGTGCCCATCGAGAAGGGCGCCTTGCTCGAACTACTTGGCAACCTGCTTGAAAACGCCTACCGCCTGTGCCTGAGCCAGGTGCGCGTCAGCCTGGTGGAAAGCGACGACGGCACCGAGTTGTGCATCGAAGATGACGGCCCCGGTGTGCCGCCGGACCAACGTGCGCGCATCCTGCAACGTGGCGAGCGTCTGGACCGCCAACACCCGGGTCAGGGCATCGGCCTGGCGGTGGTCAAAGACATCATCGAAAGTTACGGCGCGCGCTTGACCCTGGACGATTCACCCCTGGGCGGCGCGGCGTTCAGGATTCACTTTCCGGCCGTGTGATCAGTTGTAGCTGGTTCGCTCGCCCGCATTTTTGATGCGCGAACCCGTACAAATGGGGAAGGGAGCTTGCTCCCGATGAGGCGCACCAACACCACCTCTCTAACTCTCCTGCTCGCGATAGGCGCCCGGCGTCAGCCCCGTCCACTTCTTGAACGCCCGATGAAACGCCGAAGGTTCGGAGAATCCCAACTGTTCGGCAATTTCCTGCAATGACAAGTCCGCCCGTCCCAAGTGAAAAATGGCGATGTCTCGCCGCAGTTCATCCTTGAGTGCCTGGAAACTGGTGCCTTCTTCGCGCAGATGTCGGCGCAGGGTCTGCGGGCTGATGTGCAGGTGCTGGGCAACCGCTTCAAGGTCCGGCCAAGGCGTGCGGTCGCGGCTCAGCAGGCGGCGCAACTGGCTGCTCAGGCTGTCGCCTTCGTCCGGGCGTGAGAGCAGGTCGGCGGGGGAGCGTTCGAGGAAATGCTTGAGGGTACGCTCGTCCTGCAGCAGTGGCAGGCTCAAATAGCGCACCGGAAACACCAGGCTGCTGTTCGGTGCACCGAATACCTGAGGGCACGGGAACAGCAGATCATATTCGCTGGCGTGGGCCGGTTTCGGGTAGGCGAAGGTGGCCTGGTGCAGTCGAATGCGCTGGCCAATCAGCCAACTGCCCAGCCGATGCCAGATGACCAGTAGGCATTCACTGAGGAAGTGGTCCGGGTCCCAGAGTTGGGTGTGGTCCAGGCTTAAGTGCGCCATTTCCCCTTCACGCGTCAGCTGCCAGCGGGGCCCCTGCGGGAACAGGCTATAAAACAACAAGCCGCGTTCCAGAGCCTTCTCCAAGGTACGGCAGTGGATCAGCGCGTGGCACATCATGGCGAAGGTGCCGCGTTTGCTGGGGCCTTCAGCAAACCCCAGGTATTCGTCGTCCAGCGCCAACCAGAGCAATTGCAACAGTCGGGTAAATTGTTCCGGTGCGATGCGTGCGCGTGGTTCGCTCAACAGCTCCTGGGCAATGCCCACCTGCTGCAGCAGGGCCGAATAGTCGTAACCGACCCGCCGCGCACCGCCCAGGGCTGCGCGGGCAAAGTGGCTGGCGATGGTACGTTCGCGCATAGGGGGCCCTCGTCCATAGAACGGCCGATGGTAGCCACCACCTAGGGGGAGCGACAAGGCGGATATCCGCCAAATTGCAGGATGGTATCGGTCGGTACGGCGGAAATCCGCCATGTGCTCGTCTACTTGGAGGGGCCGCTTGTAAACGCAGGGCCCGCTGTCTTAAGGCATAAAGCGGATTTGCGCAAAGTGGCACGACGTTTGCGATAGGTAAGACAGCGCAGGACTTATCTCACAGCCCTCGCAAACAACAAATCCCTCCAGTGCAGGAGGGTTCGCAATTCAAGTGTCGTGGGCAATGGCGGATATTTGCCACACGGGACGATTGAGGAATTTTGCAATGACGACTCGTCAGCCACTCTACAAATCCCTGTATTTCCAGGTGATCGTTGCAATCGTTATCGGTATTTTGCTCGGTCACTTCTACCCGCAGACCGGCGTGGCCCTCAAGCCATTGGGTGACGGGTTCATCAAACTGATCAAAATGGTCATCGCCCCAATCATCTTCTGTACCGTTGTCAGCGGCATCGCCGGCATGCAGAACATGAAATCGGTGGGCAAAACCGGTGGCTATGCGCTGCTCTACTTCGAAATCGTCTCCACCATTGCCCTGCTGATCGGCCTGGTCGTCGTCAACGTCGTGCAACCGGGCGCCGGCATGCACATCGACGTGTCGACCCTGGACGCGTCCAAAGTGGCTGCTTACGTCACCGCCGGTAAAGACCAGAGCATTGTCGGCTTTATTCTTAACGTGATCCCGAACACCATCGTCGGCGCCTTCGCCAACGGCGACATTCTGCAAGTGCTGATGTTCTCGGTGATCTTCGGCTTTGCCCTGCACCGCCTGGGCGCTTACGGCAAGCCGGTGCTGGACTTTATTGATCGCTTCGCTCACGTGATGTTCAACATCATCAATATGATCATGAAGCTGGCGCCGATCGGTGCCCTGGGCGCCATGGCGTTCACCATCGGTGCCTACGGCGTGGGTTCCCTGGTGCAACTGGGCCAGTTGATGATCTGCTTCTACATCACCTGCGTGCTGTTTGTGGTCCTGGTGCTGGGCGCCATCTGCCGCGCTCACGGTTTCAGCGTGCTGAAATTGATCCGCTACATTCGTGAAGAGCTGCTGATCGTTCTGGGTACATCCTCCTCCGAATCCGCGTTGCCACGCATGCTGATCAAGATGGAGCGCCTGGGTGCGAAGAAATCCGTAGTAGGTCTGGTGATCCCGACCGGCTACTCCTTCAATCTCGACGGTACCTCGATCTACCTGACCATGGCGGCCGTGTTTATCGCTCAGGCGACCGACACCCATATGGACATCACCCACCAGATCACCCTGCTGCTGGTGCTGCTGCTGTCCTCCAAAGGTGCTGCGGGCGTGACTGGTAGTGGTTTCATCGTACTGGCTGCAACCCTGTCGGCCGTTGGCCACCTGCCGGTTGCCGGTCTGGCGCTGATTCTGGGTATCGACCGTTTCATGTCCGAAGCCCGTGCGCTGACCAACCTGGTGGGTAACGCCGTTGCCACCATCGTTGTGGCCAAGTGGGTGAAAGAACTGGATACCGACAAGCTGCACAGCGAACTGGCATCTGGCGGGACCGGTATTTCCGAAACCCGTGAACTCGATGACCTGGGTGTGGCCGAAGGTCCTGCACCGGTGGTCAAGTAAGCCGCTGATGGCGTGAACTGACGCCCCCAGCTCTGCGCAAACGCCCCGACTTGTTCGGGGCGTTTGCGTTTCTGGCGCGCGGCACCCGGGTTATTTTTTGGTTACAGTAAGCGCGATATTGCCCGCGGGAGGCTTGATGGACAGTGTGGATCTGAATGTGCTGCGCAGTGTGCTGGAGTGGCGTCGTGCCGGGCAGCGAGTGGTGTTGTACAGCGTGGTCCAGACCTGGGGCAGCGCGCCGCGTCCACCGGGCGCCATGTTGGCGCTGCGCGGCGATGGTATCGTCATCGGCTCGGTGTCTGGCGGTTGCATCGAAGATGACCTGATAGCCCGCTTGCACGACGGCCGCCTGGCGGACGACGGGCCGCCGGTGCAGTTAGTGACCTACGGCGTGACCCAGGACGAGGCCGCGCGTTTTGGCCTGCCCTGCGGCGGCACCTTGCGCCTGACCGAAGAGCGGGTGCTGGACTGGCAATGGGTCGCCGACCTGCTGGCGCGTTGCGAAGCCCATGAGATCGTCGCGCGGGAACTGAACCTGGCCACGGGCGAGGTTACCTTGAGCAGCGCCACCAAGACCGATGGCCTGAGTTTCGACGGTGAACGCTTGCGCGCCATCTATGGCCCGCGCTGGCGTCTGCTGCTGATCGGCGCCGGGCAATTGTCGCGGTACGTGGCGGAAATGGCGCGCTTGTTGGATTTCGAAGTGCTTATCTGCGATCCCCGCGAAGAGTTCGTCTACGGTTGGGAGGCGCAACGCGGGCGCTTCGTGCCCGGTATGCCCGATGAAGCGGTACTGTCTATCCAGACCGACGAGCGTACGGCCATCGTTTGCCTGACCCATGACCCGCGCCTGGACGATATGGCGCTGCTGACGGCGTTGGATTCCCGGGCGTTCTACATTGGCGCGCTGGGCTCGCGGGTCAACAGTCAGAAGCGCCGGGAGAACTTGTCGGCGCTGGGCCTGTCGGCGCAGGCGATAGCGCGGCTACATGGGCCGATCGGCTTGCATATCGGCAGTCATACGCCGTCGGAAATCGCACTGTCGCTGATGGCGGAAATTGTCGCGATCAAAAACGGTGTAGCACCGATGCAGAAAAAGCCGCTGCCGGTGGTGGCCGAATGACCGTCACCGCGATTGTGCTGGCGGCGGGGCAGGGCAGTCGTTTCCGCGCCGAGGCGGGAGCTGATCAGGATAAATTGCTGGCGCCTTGCCTGGGGCTGGACGGGGTGACGCGGCCGGTGATCGAGCAGGTGTTGGTGAATTTGCCGACGTGCGTGGTAGAGCGCTGGCTGGTGACGTCGCCGGAGCGTGCCGAGGTGATTCAGTTGGCCGAGGCACATGGGTGTAAGGTTTTGCAACTGACGTCGGCAGGCATGGGCGACAGTATCGCAGCGGCGGTAGCGGCCAGCGCTACGGCCGAAGGTTGGTTGGTGGTACTGGGGGATATGCCCTTTATCCAGTCATCCAGCATCGAGCAAGTGATTCAGGGGCTGCCGGAGCAGGGCATTCGCGTGCCAGTGCAGGATGGCCGTTATGGTCACCCTGTGGCGTTTGGGCGTGACTTCGGGCCGGGGTTGAAGGCGCTAGCGGGTGATCGAGGTGCCAGGCTCTTGTTTACACCGACGGCTGTGAGGGAGGTGCCGGTGAATGATCCAGGCGTGTTATGGGATGTGGATGTACCAGAGCGACTGAATTACCGCTGATCCGATATAAAAAAGCCCCGCCTGATCACTCAGGCGGGGCTTTTTAGTGGCGGTTGGAATCAGACGAGAGGTTTAGGCTCGTGTTCTTCTTCCTGAACTTTGCGCTCGGCCACTTCTTCGACAGCAGAGTGCTCAGTCACGGTTTCTGCAGCCGGGGCTGGCGCCTCGACAGCTTCAACCACAGCCGGTGCAGCAGCTGCCGCAGCGGCGGCCGCCTCGGCTTCCTTGCGACGACGACGCACTTCACGCGGGTCGTTCGGCGCACGGCCGTTTTCGGTCAAGGCGCTGGCCGGTGCGGCTTCAACTACCGGCGCGGCGACTTCGGCAACCACGGGCGCTTCAACCACAGGCGCAGGTTCAGCCACCGGAGCGGCCTCCACCACGGGTGCAGGCTCGGCAACTACCACTTCGGCAACCGGTGCCGGTGCTTCTTCCGCCGCCGGCGCAGGCGCTTCAACCGGCGCAGCAGGTTCGGCGGTCCACTGGAAGGCGGTCTGTTCTTCACGAACTTCGCGCACTGCCGGGGCGGCTTCTTCTACAGCCGGCGCTTGTGCAGCGGCTTCAACCACGGGTTCAGGCTCAGCCACTGGCGCCACTTCAACCGCAACCACGTCGGTCACTGGCTGGGCGTCGCGAACCGGTGCGACTTCCACTTCCGGTACCACGGGGGCTTCGATCGGAGTTGTTGCTTCTACTACCGGCGCTTCAACTGCTGGGGTCTGCACCACAGGCGTTTCGGCGACAACGGTGTCCTCGACAGCGGCGGTAGCGCGTTCAGCCTGCTGATGAGCCTGGGCTTCAGCCGGTGCACTGATAACCGAGCTGGCAACCGCTGCGGTAACGGCCAGACCTGCAGCCAGTTCAGTAGTGGTCGGCTCGCTGTTGGCGCCTTCGGTGTTCTCGCCGGTCTCTTCCGAGCCTTCGATCACATTGCCGTTGGCATCACGCTGACGCTCACGACGGTTGCTGCGACGACGCTGGCCACGGGAGCGGCGGCGTGGACGATCGCCTTCGGCGTTGTCCTGACCGTCTTCCTGCAGCTGCTCTTCGCCGGTCAGCACTTCCTCTTCGCTTGCGGCAGCGGCCTGCTCGGCGCGCGGTTGACGCTCTTCACGCGGGGCACGAGGCTGGCGTTCTTCTCGTGGCGCACGCTCTTCGCGAGGCGCACGGGCTGGGCGTTCTTCGGTGGCAGCAGCAGCGGCAACGGCCGGGGCGGCATCCAGAGGCTCGCGCAGTTCACGCACACGCTCTTCACGCTCACCGCGAGGCTTGCGATCTTCACGCGGGGCACGCGGCGTACGTGGCGCGCGCTCTTCACGCGGTGCACGCTCTTCGCGGGCTACGGTCGGAGTGTCTTCGCGGGCTTCACGAGGCTGACGCTCTTCACGCGGCGCACGTTCTTCACGCGGTGCACGCTCTTCGCGAGGCTTGCGCTCTTCGTCACGGCGACCGTTGCGGTTACGGCTTTGCTGGCGACCGTTGCGACGCTCTTCGTTGCGCGCTGGGCGCTCGGCGGCAGGTTTTTCGACGACGACCGGTGCGACAGGCTCTTCCTTGGTGGCGAACAAGCTAACCAGGGATTTCACCAGGCCTTTGAACAGGCTTGGTTCAGGCATCGCGGCTGGTGCGGCAACCGGTGCAGCGGCCTCAACCGGAACCGGTGCGTTGGCACGGGCTGGAGCGGTCTTCACGGCGGCTTCCTGGCGGACCAGGGTGCGGGTTGCGGCGGCTGGCTGGACTTCTTCCACCTCGGCAGCGGCAGCAGCGATTTCGTAGCTGGACTGACCGCTGTGGGCTTCCGGGCTGTCATCACGCAGACGCTGCACTTCGAAGTGCGGCGTTTCGAGATGGTCGTTCGGCAGGATCACGATACGAGCGCGGGTACGCAGTTCGATCTTAGTGATCGAGTTGCGTTTTTCGTTGAGCAGGAACGCGGCCACCGGGATCGGCACCTGGGCGCGGACTTCGGCGGTACGGTCCTTCAGGGCTTCTTCTTCGATAAGGCGCAGGATTGCTAGCGACAGCGATTCAACGTCACGGATGATGCCGGTGCCGTTGCAACGCGGGCAGACGATGCCGCTGCTCTCGCCCAGGGAAGGACGCAGGCGCTGACGGGACATTTCCAGCAGGCCGAAGCGCGAGATGCGGCCCACTTGCACGCGGGCACGGTCGGCTTCGAGGCATTCGCGGACTTTTTCTTCCACGGCGCGCTGGTTCTTGGCCGGGGTCATGTCGATGAAGTCGATCACGATCAGGCCGCCGATGTCGCGCAGGCGCAGCTGGCGGGCAATTTCTTCGGCCGCTTCCAGGTTGGTCTGCAGGGCGGTTTCTTCGATGTCGCTACCTTTCGTGGCGCGCGCCGAGTTGATGTCGATGGACACCAGGGCTTCGGTCGGGTCGATCACGATGGAGCCGCCGGAAGGCAGTTCGACCACGCGCTGGAAAGCGGTCTCGATCTGGCTTTCGATCTGGAAACGGTTGAACAGTGGGACGCTGTCTTCGTACAGCTTGATCTTGCTGGCGTACTGCGGCATCACCTGGCGGATGAAGGTCAGGGCTTCGTCTTGGGCTTCGACGCTGTCGATCAGCACTTCGCCGATGTCCTGGCGCAGGTAGTCGCGGATGGCGCGGATGATTACGTTGCTTTCCTGGTAGATCAGGAACGGCGCGGAACGATCCAGCGAGGCTTCCTTGATGGCAGTCCACAGTTGCAGCAGGTAATCGAGGTCCCACTGCATCTCTTCGCTGCTGCGACCCAGGCCGGCAGTGCGCACGATCAGGCCCATGTCGGCCGGGGCGATCAGGCCGTTGAGCGCTTCACGCAGTTCGTTGCGCTCTTCGCCTTCGATGCGGCGGGAGATGCCGCCGGCGCGCGGATTGTTCGGCATCAGTACCAAGTAGCGGCCGGCCAGGCTGATGAAGGTGGTCAGGGCGGCGCCCTTGTTGCCACGTTCTTCTTTTTCCACCTGAACGATGACTTCCTGGCCTTCGCTCAGGACGTCCTTGATGTTCACGCGGCCTTCTGGGGCTTTCTTGAAGTATTCGCGGGAGATTTCTTTGAGGGGCAGGAAGCCGTGGCGCTCGGAGCCGAAATCGACAAAGGCAGCCTCAAGGCTTGGTTCGATGCGAGTAATACGGCCTTTATAGATGTTGGCCTTTTTTTGCTCGCGTGCACCGGATTCGATGTCCAGGTCGTAGAGGCGTTGGCCATCTACCAGTGCAACACGCAACTCTTCGGGTTGAGTTGCGTTAATCAGCATTCTTTTCATGTTGTACCGTCGGTTTCCGGGCTGCCGGAAACGGCGTTCGGCACACACGACTTCTCACGGTCGGTGTCAGGTGCGTCAAGAGTGGTTGGCCACTCCAGTGTCCAGCAAAACCTGCCAATTGGGCGGGAGTCGCGACGGACGCGTCCTGCTTGTTAGCGGCGGTGACAAAGGCACCGCTTCAACAAAAGCTAAGGTCAGGAGGAGGAATCAACCGGCGACTGTGGACGAGATGAAGCGTCTAAATATAAGCCTAGTGCTACACGGTCCGACGGTTGTGCATCTCCACCCTACACGTATCCCTGATAATTCGGGTGCTGCCGCGCGCAGAATCCGCAGCGGGTTGGCATTTACCGTGTTCTCCAATGGGGAGTCCACGCTCATGGCTAAACAGGCCTGAATGAAAACGACTGCGCTCTCACTCAGCTCTTAACAGGCGTTGTTTCCGAAGCATTCGCCATGGTCTGGCTCAAAACTGACTGCACTTTGTGAACTGGCCGTAAATATCGGCGCCAAACGCGAGTATTCACTCTGCTTTTGGCACTCGCTTCAGGCCTCATGTCACCTGCGCTTGTTACAACTTTGAGCTTTCCAGGGTGGCAAACGCCCCGTAGGACGGCCTCGCGTCCTGATGAATTGCGATGGTCAGGGCCGGCAGTTTGCCGCAAGTCCTCTGGCCAGGCCGCTTTTGGCGGCGTTCGCGACTATAGCAGTAATGATTAAGTGCTTCAATTCCATAAAAAATTGTTATCATCGCCGCCATGACGACTACCGCCCCCCCGACCCCCAGCGTTCAGCTGCTTGAGGTCTCGCCGGAATATGCCGGCCAACGCATCGACAATTTTCTCCTGGCCAGGCTCAAAGGCGTGCCCAAGACCTTGATTTACCGCATCTTGCGTAAAGGCGAAGTGCGCGTGAACAAGGGGCGGATCAAGCCCGAGTATAAATTGCAGGCGGGCGATATCGTCCGTGTGCCGCCGGTTCGGGTGCCTGAGCGCGACGAGCCGGTGCCGCTGGCACAAGGCCTGCTTCAGCGCTTGGAAGCATCGATAGTCTTCGAAGACAACAAGCTGATCGTGATCAACAAGCCCTGCGGCATTGCGGTGCACGGCGGCAGCGGCCTGAATTTCGGCGTGATCGAAGCCTTTCGTCAGTTGCGCCCGGATGCCAAGGAGTTGGAATTGGTGCACCGTCTGGACCGCGACACCTCTGGCCTGCTGATGATCGCCAAAAAACGCAGCATGCTGCGTCATCTGCATACCGCTCTGCGCGGCGATGGCGTGGATAAGCGCTACATGGCGCTGGTGCGGGGCCACTGGGCCAGTTCGATCAAGAGCGTTCGTGCGCCGTTGCAGAAGAGCAACTTGCGCTCCGGCGAGCGCATGGTGGAGGTGGACGAGGAGGGCAAAGAGGCGCTGACTCTGTTCAAGGTACTGCGCCGCTTCGGCGACTTCGCCACGCTGGTGGAGGCCAAACCCGTTACCGGGCGTACCCACCAGATCCGCGTGCACACCCTGCACGCTGGTCACTGCATTGCCGGTGACACCAAGTATGGCGATGAAGATTTTTCCAAGGAAATTCGCGATCTGGGCGGTAAACGCCTGTTCCTTCACGCCTATATGCTGACCGTGCCGCTGCCCGATGGCGGTGAGCTCAAGCTGCAGGCGCCGGTTGATGAGATGTGGGCCAAGACCGTGGAGCGTTTGAGTGTCGCACCGTGACTACAAACTGCTGATTTTCGATTGGGATGGGACCCTGGCCAACTCCATTGGTCGCATCGTCGAATCGATGCACATGGCCTCGACCCGCTCGGGGTTCGAGCTGTGCAGCGACCGGGCGGTCAAAGGCATCATCGGCCTGGGCTTGCCTGAGGCGATTCGTACCTTGTATCCGCAGATCGCCGATCAAGAGTTGCTCGCATTCCGTGAGCACTACGCCGATCACTACATTGCGCTGGAGGCCGAACCTTCGCCTCTGTTCGAGGGTGTGCGCCAATCCCTGGAGGCGTTCCGTGCCGATGGCTACCACTTGGCTGTCGCCACCGGCAAGGCCCGTCGCGGTTTGGATCGGGTACTCAAGGCCCACGGTTTTGAAGATTATTTCGATATCACCCGCGCAGCCGATGAAACCGCCAGCAAGCCTCACCCTCTGATGTTGGAGGAGATTCTGGCCCATTGCGCTGTTTCCCCGCGTGAGGCGTTGATGGTGGGGGATGCGTCCTTTGACCTGATGATGGCGCGCAATGCGGGTATGGACAGTGTGGCCGTCAGTTACGGCGCGCAGTCGCCCGAGGCGTTGCAGCAGTACGAGCCCAGGGTCACGATCGATCATTTTTCTGAATTGCACGCCTGGCTCAATCGGGCTCAATAAGTCTTTGCTGGGGTTTATGGCATGAGTGACGAGTGGAAAGCGCCCGAAAAGGCTGAAAGCAGCGACGACAAAAGCTGGAAACTGCTGGAGAAAACCCTGCTGGCCAGTGTGCAGGAGCAGCGTCGCTCGCGGCGCTGGGGGATTTTCTTCAAGCTGCTGACCTTCACTTACTTGTTGATCATGCTGGCGCTGTTCAGTCCATTAATGGATATGGAGAAAAGCGCGACCCGTAGTGCCAACTACACCGCGCTGATCGAAGTGCGTGGGGTGATTGCCGATAAAGAGCCTGCCAGTGCAGACAATATTGTCAGCAGTCTGCGCGCCGCGTTCGAAGACACCAAGGTCAAGGGCGTGATCCTGCGCATCAACAGCCCGGGCGGCAGTCCTGTGCAGTCGGGCTATGTGTATGACGAGATTCGTCGTCTGCGCGCTCTGCATCCGGACATCAAGCTGTACGCGGTGATCTCTGATCTTGGCGCCTCCGGTGCCTACTACATTGCCAGCGCGGCTGACCAGATTTACGCCGACAAGGCCAGTCTAGTGGGCTCCATAGGCGTGACGGCGGCCGGTTACGGGTTTGTCGGTACCATGGAGAAGCTTGGCGTGGAGCGCCGTACCTACACCTCGGGTGAGCACAAAGCGTTTCTTGACCCGTTTCAGCCGCAGAAGCCCGATGAAACGCAGTTCTGGCAGAGCGTGCTTGATACCACTCATCGCCAGTTCATTGCCAGCGTCAAGCAGGGCCGAGGCGATCGTCTGAAGGACAAGGAGCACCCTGAGTTGTTTTCCGGCCTGGTCTGGTCCGGCGAGCAGGCGTTGCCGTTGGGCTTGATCGACGGCTTGGGCAGTGCCAGTTCGGTGGCGCGGGATGTGATTGGTGAGAAAGAACTGGTGGACTTCACTGTTGAAGAGTCGCCGTTCGATCGGTTCTCCAAGAAGCTCGGCGCCAGCGTGGCTGAAAAACTGGCGCTCTATATGGGCTTTCAAGGTCCGACGTTGCGTTGAGATAGTCAGGCTGACATAGCCAAGATGTGGGAGGGGAAGGGCCTGCCCCTGATTGCTGTGGTGCTACAGACAGATTGGCTGATCCAATACTGTCGGGAGAAAGCTCCCTCTCACAATGGGTTTTGCGGTGTTCTTAAGGGACCTGCACGCCTTCGTTGAGCAGCATGTCCACCAGTCGAATCAGGGGTAAACCGACGAGGCTGGTGGCATCCGGCCCCTCGGTGCTCTGGAACAGGCTCACGCCCAAGCCTTCAGCTTTGAAGCTGCCCGCGCAGTCAAATGGTTGCTCGATGCGCAGGTAGCGCTCGATGCGCTCAATGTCCAGCTCGCGCATATGCACGGTAAAAGGCACGCAGTCGACTTGGCAGTGGCCGGTTTCGCTGTTGAGCAATGCCAGTCCGGTAAGAAAGCTGACACGCTTGCCGCTTGCCGCCAGCAACTGCTCGCGGGCGTTCTCGAATGTATGCGGCTTGCCGATGATCCGGCCGTCGAGCGCGGCCACCTGGTCCGAACCGATAATCAAATGCCCCGGATAGCTGGCAACCAACGCTCGGGCCTTCTCTTCGGCCAGGCGTTTGACCAGCTCCACCGCCAGCTCATTTGGACGATGGCTTTCATCGATATCCGGAGAGCTGCAGATGAAGGGTAGGTGCAGGCGGTTCAACAATTGCTGGCGATAAACCGAGCTGGATGCGAGTAATAAAGGCAGCATGGGCGACTCCTCAGGGCAGGCCGGGATTCTAGCGGGGTGACCGGCTGACGCACAGGGCTGAATTTCCTTTGACATGGCCGGGTGCATCCCTATAATGCTGCGCCTATGTTGAATGACCCGATTCCACCTCACGTTGACCCGCGCAAATTGGCTGATCGTGGCACCTCCCTTCAAGGTGAAGTGCTGCTGGCCGATTTGGAGAGACTCTGCGACCCGCTTTCCGACACTGTCGGTACGGTGCAGGCCAAATTCGTTTTTGAACGAGATGAACGTAAATCTGTGGTAATTCACAGCTTTATCGACACCGAAGTCAAAATGGTTTGCCAGCGTTGTCTTGAGCTGGTCACCCTGCCGATCCACAGCGAATGCAGTTACGCCGTGGTGAAGGAGGGTGCGAATACCCAGTCGTTGCCGAAAGGTTATGACGTGCTGGAACTGGGCGAAGATCCTTTGGATCTGCATGCACTGATCGAGGAGGAGCTTCTGCTCGCCTTGCCCATTGTGCCTGCTCATCATCCGGAAGAATGCCAGCAGCCGGCGGGCCTCGATGACGAGCCCGAACCGAGCGAGGACGAGGTAACGCGGTCCAACCCGTTCAGTGTATTGGCGCAGTTAAAGCGTGACCCAAACGTTTAGGAGTTAATCAATTATGGCTGTTCAGCAGAACAAAAAATCCCGCTCCGCTCGTGACATGCGCCGTTCGCACGACGCTCTCGAGGCAAGCACTCTGTCCGTGGAAAAGACCACTGGTGAAGTTCACCTGCGTCACCACGTATCGCCAGAAGGCGTATACCGTGGCCGTAAAGTGATCGACAAGGGCGCTGACGAGTAATCACTTGTCTGCTCTCGTCATCGCGATTGACGCAATGGGCGGGGACTTCGGTCCCCGCAGCATTGTTCAGGCCTGCGTTGCCAGCCTGTCTGCAACACCCTCGCTGCACCTGACCCTTGTCGGTCAACCCTCCCTTCTTGAAGAACTGATTGCCAGCCATCCGGCGGTGGATCGCGCGCGCCTGAGCATTGTGCCGGCCAGCGAAACCATCACGATGGATGAAAAACCGGCGGCGGCCCTGCGCGGTAAACCTGACTCTTCGATGCGGGTGGCCCTGGAATTGTTGCGCGACGGCAAGGTGCAGGCCTGTGTCAGCGCCGGCAATACCGGGGCCTTGATGGCGTTGTCGCGGCATGTGCTCAAGACTTTGCCTGGGATCGACCGGCCTGCCATGGTGGCGGCGATTCCCACGCAAACAGGCTATTGCCAGTTGCTGGACCTCGGGGCAAATGTGGATTGCACTGCTGAGCACTTGTTCCAGTTCTCTGTGATGGGCTCGGTGGCGGCGGAGGCCCTGGGAGTGGCCCGCCCGCGCGTGGCGCTGTTGAACATCGGCACCGAAGACATCAAGGGCAACCAGCAGGTCAAGCTCGCCGCGGCCTTGTTGCAACAAGCGCGGGGCTTGAATTACATCGGTTTCGTCGAAGGTGACGGTTTGTACCGGGGCGAAGCGGACGTGGTGGTGTGCGACGGCTTTGTGGGTAACATCCTGCTTAAATCCAGCGAAGGGCTGGCGACTATGATTGCCACACGCATCGAGTCGTTGTTCAGACAGAGCCTGGTCTCGCGTCTGGTGGGCGCTTTGGCGCTGCCATTGATGCGTCGCCTGCAGGCTGATCTGGCGCCGGCGCGGCATAACGGTGCGAGTTTTCTGGGCTTGCAAGGCATTGTGGTGAAAAGTCACGGTTCGGCGGGGGTGGAAGGTTTTCAGAGTGCGATTGCCCGCGCGGTGATCGAGATCCAGGAAAACCTGCCGCAACGCCTGCACGGCCGTCTCGGGGATCTGTTGCCTTAGGCGAATTGGTCCAGGAATGCTTAAATGTGACCGACCAGTTCAATTGACCATCCAATCTGTCAGTTTCGTGCGCTCCCACCGTAGGAGCGATCATTTTCCGACGACCAGATCATTAGGGGCTTGTTACATGTCTACATCCCTCGCATTCGTCTTTCCAGGGCAGGGTTCGCAGTCCCTCGGCATGTTGGCCGAGCTGGGCGCGCAATACCCGTTGATCCTGGACACTTTCAAGGAAGCTTCCGATGCCTTGGGTTACGACCTGTGGGCACTGACCCAACAGGGGCCGGAAGAGCAACTCAATCAAACCGATAAAACCCAACCGGCGATTCTGACTGCCTCGGTTGCCCTGTGGCGCTTGTGGCTGTCAGAGGGCGGCGCGCGTCCCGCATTCGTCGCCGGTCACAGTCTGGGCGAATACAGCGCGCTGGTGGCGGCGGGCAGCCTGACCCTCGGTGAAGCGGTCAAGCTGGTCGAGCGTCGTGGCCAGTTGATGCAAGAGGCCGTTCCGGCCGGGCAGGGCGGCATGGCCGCTATCCTGGGTCTGGACGACGCGGTGGTGATCGAAGCCTGCGCCGAAGCCGCTCAGGGCGAAGTGGTCAGCGCTGTCAACTTCAACTCCCCTGGCCAGGTGGTGATTGCCGGTGCCAAGGCCGCCGTCGAGCGCGCCATTGAGGGTTGCAAGGCGCGTGGTGCCAAGCGTGCGCTGCCGTTGCCGGTGAGCGTGCCGTCCCATTGCGAGCTGATGCGTCCGGCGGCCGAGCGTTTTGCCGAGTCCATCGCTGCGATCAACTGGCAGGCGCCGCAGATCCCGTTGGTACAGAACGTCAGCGCAGCGGTAGTGGCCGACCTCGACACCCTCAAGCGCGACCTGCTGGAGCAGCTCTACAAGCCGGTGCGTTGGGTTGAGTCGGTTCAGACCCTGGCCGCCAACGGCGCCACCGAGCTGGTTGAGTGCGGTCCGGGCAAGGTCCTGGCTGGCCTGAACAAGCGCTGCGCCGATGGCGTCTCGACATCCAACCTCAATACCCCGGATGCCTTCGCTGCCGCTCGCGCGGCACTGGCCTGAACCCTGAATTCCGAACTTAGGAGAAGCCTGCATGAGTCTGCAAGGTAAAGTTGCACTGGTTACCGGCGCAAGCCGTGGCATTGGTCAGGCGATCGCCCTGGAACTGGGCCGTCAGGGCGCCGTCGTGATCGGCACCGCCACTTCCGCTTCGGGCGCCGAGCGTATTGCCGCGACCCTGAAGGAAAACGGCGTTCAGGGCACTGGCCTTGAACTGAACGTGACCAATGATGAGTCCGTGGCTGCTGTACTGGCCGAGATCACTGCACAGTTCGGTGCGCCGTCGATCCTGGTAAACAACGCCGGTATCACCCGCGACAACCTGATGATGCGCATGAAAGACGACGAGTGGTACGACGTGGTCGATACCAACTTGAACAGTCTGTTCCGCCTGTCCAAGGGCGTTTTGCGCGGCATGACCAAGGCGCGCTGGGGCCGAATTATCAATATTGGTTCCGTAGTGGGTGCCATGGGCAACGCAGGCCAAGTAAACTACGCAGCCGCCAAGGCCGGCCTGGAAGGTTTCAGCCGCGCACTGGCGCGTGAAGTCGGTTCGCGCTCGATTACGGTCAACTCGGTAGCCCCAGGGTTCATCGACACCGATATGACACGCGAACTGCCGGAAGCACAGCGTGAAGCCTTGCTGACGCAGATTCCGCTGGGCCGTCTGGGCCAGGCTCAAGAGATCGCGAATGTGGTCACTTTCCTGGCATCTGACGGTGCGGCATACGTGACTGGGGCTACAATCCCGGTGAACGGCGGGATGTACATGAGTTAAATTGTGACGGATCGCTTCAAAAAAATGTCATACGAGCTGTCTAAAATCCGTTATAAAGCTGCAACTTAATTTATAGGCAGAGGGTCGTTCGGGGTACAGGGTGAAGCTTTCAGTTGAAAAGCTGAAAAGGCTTTCTATACACTTACCCACTGGCCAGCTGCCTGAATTTGTCCATTAGGAGTGAAAACAAGGTATGAGCACCATCGAAGAGCGCGTCAAGAAAATCGTTGCCGAGCAACTGGGTGTTAAAGAAGAAGAAGTGACCAACAGCGCTTCCTTCGTTGAAGACCTGGGTGCCGACTCCCTTGACACCGTTGAGCTGGTGATGGCTCTGGAAGAGGAATTCGAGACCGAAATCCCGGACGAAGAAGCTGAAAAAATCACTACTGTTCAAGCTGCTATCGACTACGTTACTGCCCACCAGGCGTAATAGTTTGTAGTCGTCGCTTGCTGTCAGGGAAAAACCGCACTGCTGTAACGGCGTGCGGTTTTTTCTTTAGCTCCAATGAAAAGTGAGCGCTGAAGCAAAGTGTCGTCATCAAGAAAAAGGAGAGTGCTGTGTCGCGTAGACGCGTCGTAGTCACCGGTATGGGTATGTTGTCGCCACTGGGTACAGATGTGCCGAGCAGTTGGCAGGGCATTCTGGCTGGCCGCAGTGGTATTGGTCTGATCGAACACACGGACCTTTCTGCCTATTCCACCCGTTTTGGCGGCTCGGTAAAGGGGTTCAACGTCGAGGAATATCTCTCGATCAAAGAGTCCCGCAAACTCGACCTGTTCATTCAATACGGTTTGGCCGCTGGTTTTCAGGCAGTGCGTAATGCTGGCTTGGAAGTCACTGACGCCAACCGTGAGCGTATCGGCGTAGCCATGGGTTCGGGCATTGGCGGTTTGACCAATATCGAAGAAACCAGCCGCACGCTGCATGAGACGGGCCCACGTCGGATTTCGCCGTTCTTCGTGCCAGGCTCGATCATCAATATGATTTCCGGCTTCCTGTCCATCCACCTGGGCGCACAGGGACCCAACTACGCAATTGCCACGGCCTGCACCACGGGCACCCACTGCATCGGCATGGCGGCGCGCAACATTGCCTATGACGAGGCGGACGTGATGATTGCCGGCGGCGCCGAAATGGCCGCCTGCGGCCTTGGCATGGGTGGCTTCGGTGCCTCTCGTGCGCTGTCGACCCGCAACGATGAGCCGACCCGCGCCAGTCGTCCCTGGGACAAGGGCCGTGATGGCTTCGTGCTGTCCGACGGTGCCGGTGCCTTGGTATTGGAAGAGCTGGAACACGCCAAGGCGCGTGGTGCCACCATCTATGCCGAACTGATTGGCTTTGGCATGAGTGGCGACGCCTACCACATGACTTCGCCACCGTCCGATGGTGCTGGCGCCGCGCGCTGCATCACCAATGCGTTGCGTGATGCAAAGGTCAATGCCGACCAGGTGCAGTACATCAACGCTCATGGTACCTCGACCCCGACCGGCGACCTGGCGGAAGCCGAGGCCATCAAGTCGGTGTTCGGCGAGCACGCCTACAAGCTGGCGGTCAGCTCCACCAAGTCCATGACCGGTCACCTCTTGGGTGCGGCGGGCGCGGTTGAGGCGATCTTCAGCGTGATGGCCATCAAGGATCAGGTCGCACCGCCGACCATCAACCTGGATGAGCCGGACGAAGGCTGCGACCTGAACTTCGTGCCTCACGAAGCCCAGCCGATGCCGATCGATGTCGCCATCTCCAACTCGTTTGGCTTTGGTGGCACCAACGGCTCCCTGGTGTTCCGCCGGTTCGCCGAGTGATGCACTGCTGGGTCGACGGTCAGCCAGCGGACACCGTGCCCCTGAAAGACCGGGGCCTGGCATACGGCGATGGTCTATTCGAGACCATTGCCGTCAAGGCCGGGCGGCCCGTGCTGCTCGACCGACATCTGCAGCGCCTGGAAGAGGGTTGCCGGCGCCTCGCTTTAAAGGTCGACCACCGCCTTGTACGCAATGAAGTGCTGGCCTACGCCGCCGGCCTCGGCGAAGGCGTTCTCAAGTTGATTCTCACCCGTGGCGACAGCCTGCGCGGTTACGGCATGAACCCTGACGCAGCGGTGCGTCGCATTGTGCAGGGCAGCCCGCCCGCCTCCTATCCCCTGGCCCATGGAATCGACGGCATTCGTTTGTTTTCGTGTGCTACTCGTCTGGCCGAGCAACCGCTATTGGCCGGTCTCAAACACCTGAACCGGCTGGAACAAGTGATTGCCCGTGCCGAATGGCAGGACTCCGAGCATGCCGAAGGCTTGATGCTGGATATGTCCGAACGTGTCATCGAAGGCGTGTTCAGTAATTTATTTATCGTAAGCAACGGTTTGTTACTAACCGCCGATCTGAAGCGTTGCGGGGTTGCTGGCGTCATGCGTGCCGAGATTCTGGCTCAGGCCGAAGCGCTGGGCATCCCGGTGGCCGTGGCCGACATCAATGTCGAGCAGTTACGGCAGGCGGACGAAGTCTTCGTCTGCAACAGCGTTTATGGCATTTGGCCGGTGCGTGAGTGCGCGGCGATGAGCTGGTCGGTTGGCCCGCTCACCCGTAAACTGCAGGGCATTGTTCGCGCCCTATTGGATATTTGAGTTGATACGAAAACTGGTTGTACTGCTGCTGATCGGTCTGTTTTCCGCCGGTCTGCTGTTGGGCTTTTCTGCCTGGAAACTCGACTCTGCCCTCAAGCAGCCCTTGAAGCTGACCCAGGAGCAATTGCTTGATGTACCGGCCGGGGCAACCCCCACCGGTACCTTCAATCGCCTCGAAGCCGACGGTGTGCTCGACGACGCCTTTTGGTTGCGCTTGTACTGGCGCTTCAACCTGGACGGCCAACCGCTGCATAGCGGTGAATATCGCATGACCCCCGGCATGACTGCCCAGGGGCTGATCGGTTTGTGGCAGCGTGGCGAAGTGGTGCAATACAGCCTCACGTTGGTGGAAGGCTGGAACTTTCGTCAGGTGCGGGCGGCGTTGGCCAAGCACGAAAAGATCGTACAGACCTTGGCGGGCCTGACCGACAGCGAAGTCATGGATAAGCTCGGTCATCCTGGTGTATTCCCCGAAGGGCGATTCTTTCCCGATACCTACCGCTTTGTGCGGGGCATGACTGACGTCGAATTCCTGAAAAAAGCCTATAACCGCTTGGACGATGTCCTGGCTCAGGAGTGGAGTAAGCGCGCCGCTGATGCGCCCTACACCGATCCTTACCAGGCGCTGATCATGGCGTCTTTGGTGGAGAAGGAAACCGGCGTACCGGAGGAGCGCGGTCAGATTGCCGGTGTGTTTGTGCGCCGCTTGAAGATCGGCATGTTGCTGCAGACCGATCCCACGGTGATCTACGGCCTGGGCGAGCGCTACAACGGCAAATTGACCCGCGCCCATCTCAAGGAAGCCAACCCCTACAACACTTACATGGTGGCCGGGTTGCCGCCGACACCGATCGCCATGGTCGGCCGTGAGGCGATCCATGCGGCGTTGAACCCCGCACCGGGCAGTAGCCTGTATTTTGTCGCGCGTGGCGATGGCAGCCATATTTTCTCGGATGATCTGGATGCGCATAATGCGGCCGTGCGCGAGTTTCAGCTCAAGCGTCGGGCCGATTACCGCTCCAGCCCGGCACCGGTGGTGAAGCCGCCGGAAGAGGCGGCACCTCCGGCCGAGGCGGTGCCGGACACCGCCGCGCCGCAAAGCCCGCAATGACTCTGACTAAGGACCGCCTGTGACTGGCTTGTTTATTACCCTGGAAGGCCCGGAAGGCGCCGGCAAAAGTACCAACCGCGACTACTTGGCCGAGCGCTTGCGCACCGAAGGGATCGAGGTGGTGTTGACCCGTGAGCCTGGCGGTACGCCTCTGGCCGAACGCATCCGTGAAGTGCTGTTGGCCCCGGGCGAAGAACAGATGAATCCGGACACCGAGCTGCTGCTGGTATTCGCCGCCCGCGCCCAGCATCTTGCCGAAGTGATCCGTCCGGCCCTGGCCCGCGGCGCCGTGGTGATCTGCGATCGTTTCACCGATTCGACCTACGCCTACCAGGGCGGTGGTCGCGGCTTACCCCTGGAGCGCATAGCCACGCTGGAAACCTTTGTACAGGGCAGCCTGCGCCCGGACCTGACCCTGTTGTTCGATCTGCCGGTGGAAGTGGGCATGGCGCGCGCCAGTGCCCGTGGCCGTCTGGACCGTTTCGAGCTGGAAGGCCAGGTGTTCTTCGACGCCGTGCGTCGCGCTTTCCTCGCGCGCGCCAAGGCCGAACCTGCGCGCTATCACCTGCTGGATGCGGCGCAACCGTTGGCCAATGTGCAACAGGCCATCGATGCGCTGTTGCCCGCGCTGCTGGAGCGCGCCCGTGGCTGAAGCCTATCCGTGGCAAGACAGCCTTTGGCAGCAGTTGGCCGGACGTGCCCAGCATGCCCATGCCTATTTGCTGCATGGGCCGGCGGGCATCGGTAAGCGCCATCTGGCCGAGCGCTTGATGGCCAGTCTGTTGTGCCAACGGCCGGTCAATCTGGAGGCTTGCGGCGAGTGCAAATCCTGCTTGTTGCTCAAGGCGGGCAGTCATCCGGATAACTACCTGCTCGAACCGGAGGAGGCCGACAAGGCGATCAAGGTCGACCAAGTGCGCGATCTGGTCAGCTTCGTGGTGCAGACCGCGCAGATGGGCGGGCGCAAAGTGGTGCTGATCGAGCCGGTGGAGGCGATGAACATCAATGCTGCCAATGCCCTGCTTAAAAGCCTCGAAGAGCCTTCCGGCGACACTGTTCTGTTGTTGGTGAGTCACCAGTCCAGCCGCTTGTTGCCCACCATTCGCAGCCGCTGCGTGCAGCAGGCTTGCCCTCTGCCAAGCGAGGCGATGAGTGTGCAATGGCTGGCGCAGGCCCTGCCGGATTGCTCCGCTGAGGAGCGCGTGGAGTTGCTGACCCTGGCGGCCGGCTCGCCACTGGCGGCCGTCAAGCTGCAGGCCCAAGGCGTGCGTGAGCAGCGGGCCCTGGTGGTCGATGGAGTGAAGAAACTGCTCAAGCAGGAGCTGTCCGCCACTCAGTTGGCCGAGACGGCCTGGAAGGATATCCCTCTGCTGCTGTTGTTCGACTGGTTCTGCGACTGGTCCAGTCTGATCCTGCGCTACCAACTGACCCAGGACGAAGCCGGCCTGGGTCTGCCGGATATGCGCAAAGTGGTGCAATACCTCGCGCAGAAAAGCCCCCAGGCCAAGGTGCTGACTATCCAAGACTGGATCCTTGCCCAGCGCCAGAAAGTCCTCGGCAAAGCCAACCTCAACCGTGTGCTGCTGCTTGAAGCGCTGCTGGTGCAATGGGTTGGCCTGCTCGGGCGCCGTTGATCCTTCGATGGCCGACGGGTGTATCGTTGGTCAGACATTTACCGTGACTTAAGTCGTACCTTCTTATGCTCGTAGATTCCCATTGCCACCTTGACCGCCTTGACCTCGCCCAGCATGCCGGGTCCCTTGACGCTGCGCTTGAAGCCGCGCGCCAGCGCGGGGTAGGGCATTTCCTGTGCATCGGCGTCAGCGCCGAAAACGCCGCTGATGTCAAAGCCCTCGCCGAGCGCTACGCCGATGTGGATTGTTCGGTGGGTATCCACCCGCTGGACCTCAAGCCTGGTGAAGCGCCAGCGCTCGATTGGCTGCTGACAGAGCTCAATCATCCACGCGTGGTGGCCATTGGCGAGACCGGCCTGGATTACCACTACGAGCCCGAAGCCGCCGAGTTGCAGCAGGCGTCCTTCCGTTTGCACCTGCAAGCCGCCCAGCAGACCGGTAAACCGGTGATCGTCCATACCCGTGGCGCCCGTGCCGACACATTGACGCTGCTGCGCGAAGCCGCCTTGCCCCAGGCCGGTGTGCTGCATTGCTTCACCGAGGACTGGGACATGGCCAAGGCCGCCCTGGACCTGGGTTTCTATATCTCCTTGTCGGGGATTGTCACGTTCCGCAATGCCGATGCCCTGCGCGACGTGGCGCGACAAGTACCGGCCGACCGTCTGCTGGTGGAAACCGACTCGCCGTATCTGGCCCCTATCCCCCATCGCGGTAAGCCGAACCTGCCGGAGTACGTACGCGATGTGGCGGATTACCTGGCGATGCTGCGCGGCGTGCCCTACGAGCGGTTCGCCGAGCAGACCACCGAGAACTTCAAACGCCTGTTCCCGTTGGCTCATGTCGCCGCTTGAGGGAACAAATCCCAGGCAAAAAAAACCCGGGTTCTGGGGGGTGAATCCGGGCTAAGACCATTAGGAGTAAACAAGGGCACGCAGTCCGTCGGTACCCAGATCGGCGTTTCACTTGGGGGAGATGTCACGCCGACAGTTGAAGTATTGATCAGTATCCGATTCAGTCCAGTCGCCCCTGATCGTTTTTTAAACAGATTTGGAATACGTGCGCTTCAGTTGAGTTCTCATCGACGCCATGGTCATGGGTGCGTGTTGCGTATTATTTCTGACTGATAACCGCTGATTCGTTGGCATGCTGTCATTAAAGTGCAGAGTGGGTTCACATAGGCGTTGCCCAACGACCGTTCAGTCGGGATAATCCCTCGCATCGGCTAAATCGTATCGCCACGTATCCGTGGCCTTGCATGGCCCTCCCTCTACCGACCTCTGCAGACCTCTTCCTCATGCACAAAGAACCCCGTAAGGTCCGTGAGTTTCGCCGCCGAGAGCAGGAAATTCTCGACACCGCGCTCAAGTTGTTCCTCGAACAAGGTGAAGACAGCGTCACCGTCGAGATGATTGCGGATGCCGTGGGTATCGGCAAAGGCACCATCTACAAACATTTCAAGTCCAAGGCCGAGATCTACCTGCGCCTGATGCTCGACTACGAGCGCGATTTGAACGAGTTGCTGCATTCGGCCGACGTGGACAAGGACAAGGAAGCCCTGTCCCGCGCCTACTTCGAATTCCGTATGCGTGACCCCCAGCGCTACCGCCTCTTCGACCGTCTGGAAGAGAAGGTGGTCAAAGGCCATCAGGTACCGGAAATGGTTGAGGAGTTGCACAAGATCCGCGCCTCGAACTTCGAACGCCTGACCCTCCTGATCAAAGGCCGTATCAGCGAAGGCAAGCTGGAGGATGTACCGCCGTATTTCCACTATTGCGCCGCCTGGGCGTTGGTGCACGGCGCCGTGGCGCTGTATCACTCGCCGTTCTGGAGCAATGTGCTGGAAGATCAGGAAGGGTTTTTCCAGTTCCTGATGGATATCGGTGTGCGTATGGGCAACAAGCGCAAGCACAGTTCCGAACCGGCGCTTGAAGCCACGCCCGCCAGTCAAGATTAGCTGCCAGGCGCAGTAACCCAGGAATATACTCAGGCAAGGATCTTGCTAAAAGCTGATTTATAGGTCAGCTTTCAGTGCGCCCGAATTATCCTCTGCCGGAGTGATCCATGATCGTTGATCGTCAAGGCAGGCGTTTTCGCAATTTGCGGATCAGCCTGACCTCAGCCTGCAATTACGCGTGTACCTACTGCGTGCCTGATGGCAAGCGGCTGGTGGCTGCCCAGGACGAACTCTCGGCCGAGGCCATGGCCCGTGGCGTTGCGTACCTGATTGAAGCGGCCGGCATCGAGCGTTTGCGCATCACTGGCGGTGAGCCGCTGGTCAGTCCCAAGCTGGAAGCTTTCCTCGGTGCCGTGGGCCAGTTGGGGCTGGGCGATATCAGCCTGACCACCAATGGCCAACTGCTCGCTCGCAAATTGCCGCTGCTGGTGGATGCCGGCATCCGTCGTATCAACGTCTCCCTCGATACCCTGGACGCCGGCGCGTTCCGCAGCATTGCCCGTGGCGGCGACCTGGCCACCGTGCTCGATGGCATGGATCAGGCTCGCGCCGCCGGGCTCAAGATTAAGGTCAATATGGTGCCATTGCGCGGCCAGAACCTGGATCAGGTGATGCCGCTGCTTGATTACTGTTTGGAGCGCGGCTACGAGTTGCGCTTTATCGAGTTGATGCGCATGGGCCACCTGGCCAGGGATTCCAACGCCTTTCTGCAGCAGTTCGTCAGCCTGCAACAACTGTTGAGCCTGATCGGCGAACGCTACGAATACTTGCAAGCCAATGCCCCAGTGGACGCCACGGCGGTGCGCTATGAAGTGCCGGGCAAAGGCCATTTCGGCGTGATCGCCAACGAAAGCGTGCCGTTCTGCCGTACTTGCTCGCGGTTGCGGCTGTCGTCCACCGGTTGGTTGCATGGCTGCCTGTCGTCGAGCAACCGCCACTATGTCGGCGACTTGCTCGACAAGCCCCGTCATCAGGCGCTGCCGGCCTTGCAGGGTTTGTTGATGAAAGCCCTGGGTGATAAGCAGGAAGTGGCGTTCTCCGGCGGCGCAACCATCATGAAAATCATCGGCGGCTAATGCCGCATGCGCGCGCCTCCCCTGGCCCAGATTCTGCATCTCGTGCCCATTCGCCGGTTTTCCGTCACCGGCTTCTGGAGGAATAGGATGCGTAGTCTGGTTTTGTTGCTGGCGTCGTTGACGCTGAGTGGTTGCATGACCGTCAGCGATATGGCCGAAGGCACCCGCTATCAGATGAGTGACGCCGGGTTGCTGGATCACAGCGACACTCGCCGCACGGCGTCGATTCGTGTGCAGCCGGATTCCTTTATTTTTATCGCCCAGGGCGCGTTTGTGCCGCCGGGCAGTGCCTATCCGCGTCCGAACGTGGTGGCTGAGGAAGCCTTCAATGGTTTCGTCGAATATTTCCCCATGGTGCGTCGCGCCCGCCAACCTGAAGGCCTTGAGCAAGCCATGGCCGAAGCCCGTGCGGCGGGCGCTCATTACCTGCTGTACTGCCGCTTCGCCAAGGCCGACGACCGTATCGGTAATGCCGATGAGTGGGCCGATCAAGAGGCGCTCGACCGTGTTGGCCTGGACAGCGGCGTTATCCAGATCATGTTGATCGAGACCAGCACCCAATATTTGATTGATACTGCACGTATTCGCAGTCGTGGCGGTTTACTGACATTCCACGACAACAAGCCACAAGACTTGATTGCCCGCCCCCTGGCGCAGTACGCACGAGGCTTGCTGGGGATGAGTGATCAGTAGGTCCGGCACGTAAACAAGGGAGAACCCATGACCGATTCCGCCAAGGCCAACGATCTGTTGGCGCAACTGCCTAAAGGCAAGGGCCCGGCACCGGTGCATCTGTGGAACCCGGATTTCTGCGGCAATATCGACATGCGCATCGCCCGCGACGGCACCTGGTTTTACCAAGGTACGCCGATCGGGCGAAAGCCGATGGTCAAATTGTTCTCCAATATCATTCGCCGCGATGGCGATGATTACTTCCTGGTTACCCCGGTGGAAAAAGTCGGGATCGTGGTCGACGACGCGCCGTTCGTTGCGGTGACATTGGAGGTGGAAGGCGAGGGCGAAAGTCAGCGGCTGCGCTTGACCACCAACGTCGACGAGCAGATCGAGGCGGGGCTCGAACATCCCCTACGGGTGGTGATTGACCCGGTCACCGAAGAGCCATCGCCTTATCTGCGCGTGCGCGCTAACCTCGAAGCCCTGGTGCATCGCAACGTGTTCTATCAATTGGTCGAGTTGGCGGTGAGTCGTCCGATCAACGGGCGAAATTGGCTGGGTGTGTGGAGCGGCGGGGAGTTTTTCCCGATTGGCCTGGAGCCCTGAGGCCGCTTATTACCAAGCCCTGACATAATTCGCTTGCCGCTCACCGGGCCTTTCGGTTATCAATTTGTACATGATTAGACATGTGCGATTCGATAAGAAAAAACGCGTCGTCGACGAACTCATCCGCCGCATTGAAGGTGGCATGATGGCCGACGGTTTCCTGCTGCCGGGCGAGCACCAATTGGCCGAAGAGTTCGGGGTCAGCCGAGGCACCTTGCGCGAGGCTCTGGCCGAGCTGAAGCGCCGTAATTACATCGCCACCCAGAGCGGGGTCGGCTCCATTGTCACCTTTGACGGCATGGTGCTCGATCAAGCCAGCGGCTGGGCGCAGGCCCTGGCCGATACGGGGGCGTTGATCACCACTGACGTCCTGCGCCTGGAAGCGGTAACCCGCCCGGACTTGCTCAACCGCTTCGGCAGCGATCAGTTCATCGCCCTCGACCGTCGCCGTCGGACCACCGATGGCACTGCCGTGTCCCTGGAACGCTCGTTGATGCCCGCCTCTGGCAGTCTTGAGAGCCTGCCCCGGGTCGGCCTGATCGACAATTCTCTGACCATTACCCTGGCGGCCTATGGCTATGTCGGCGCTGATGGCGACCAGTGGATCGGTGCCGAGCCATTGAGCGACGAAGACGCCGAGCTGCTGGGGCGCCCAGTCGGCACGGTGTTTTTGAAGGCGTCGCGAACCACTTTCGACCGTCGCGGACGTTTTATGGAGTACGTCGAAAGCGTGCTTGACCCTGTGCACTTTCGCCTGCACCTGCAATTCGGACCCGCCAAATGACCCCGCATAATCGCGCCCTCGGCGCCTTTTACGGCCTGGCCCTGGGCGATGCCCTCGGCATGCCGACCCAGTCGCTCAACCGCGAGCAGGTACGCGCGCGTTTCGGCGCGATCACGGCGCTGGTCGATGCCCACGCCGACCAACCCATTGCCCCCAACATGCCCGCCGGCTCGGTCACCGATGACACCGAGCAAGCGATTCTGGTGGGCGAGTTACTGGTGCAGGGCCAGGGCACGATCGAGCCTGCGATCCTCGCCCAGCGCCTGATCGACTGGGAAGCGAGCATGCGCGCCAAGGGCTCCCAGGACTTGCTCGGTCCCTCCACCAAGCGCGCGATCGACATGATCCTCGCCGGCCATACTCCAGAGGAATCCGGGCGTTATGGCACCACCAACGGCGCGGCCATGCGTATCACCCCCGTGGGCATTGCCGCCGATGTCAACGACTCGGTTCGATTTGTCCAGTCGGTGATTCAGGCGTGCCAAGTCACCCACAACACGACCCTGGGCATCTCCAGCGCGGCAGCGGTGGCTGCGGTGGTTTCGGCCGGTATCAACGGCGTGGATCTGGGCGAAGCGTTAAGCATCGGCACCCAGATTGCCCAACAAACCGAGAGCCATGGTCATTGGGTGGCGGGTGGGCGGATTTCCACGCGCATCAGTTGGGCCCGCACCTTGAGCGTTGGCAGCGGCGATACCGCGCTGTTCGCTGACCTGTTGTATGAGTTGATCGGCACCTCCGTGGCCTCCCAGGAGTCGGTGGTGGTGTCGTTCGCCCTCGCGCAGCGGGTGGCGGTGGGTGAGCTGACGGCGCTGGACGCGTTGTGCCTGGCCGCCAGCCTGGGCGGCGATACCGACACCATCGCAGCGATGCTGGGCGCCATGCTTGGCGCTTGTCTGGGCATGCAGTGCTGGCCACCAGCGATGATCGAGCAGATCAAACGGGTCAATGGGCTGGATTTGCAACCCTTGGTCCAGGGGCTTCTCGCCTTGCGTTAAGCGCGCGTTGCGACGTGCGTTGCTGAACACAGTCAGGATGACGGGTTAACCCTTTAACTATTTGCCATTACCACAACAAATACAGGCATCAGGAGCAACACCATGAGCAGCACGTCCGCCGGCCAAAACGCCGGGCAATTGGAAACACGCGGTATCGAACCGGTCCCCGAAGCGGAGTGCAATGGCCATCCGCTGCAGCTGTTCTGGGTGTGGTTCGCCGCCAATATCAGCATCCTCGGCCTGCCGCTGGGTGCCACGTTGGTGGCGTTTCGCGGCTTGGCGATCTGGCAGGCGGTGATCGTGGCGATGCTCGGCGCCGCCGGTTCCTTTGCTGTGGTGGGCATCATCTCCATCGCCGGCCGACGCGGCCGCGCACCCAGCCTGACGCTGTCGCGCGCCATCTTCGGCGTGCGCGGTAATATCGGTCCGACTTTGGTTTCGCTGATGTCGCGCCTGGGCTGGGAAACCGTCAACACCACTACCGCTGCGTTTGTGCTGCTGTCGCTGTGCTCAATCCTGTTCGGCTCGGCGGTCGAGGCCAAAAGCGCGCCGGTGCTGACCCTGATCTTTATCGGCATTTTCGTGCTGCTGACCCTGGCGGTCTCCGGCCTGGGCCATGCCACGTTGTTGGTGATCCAGAAATGGGCCACTTACGTGTTTGGCGCGCTGAATATCCTAGTGGGTGGTTTTCTCTGCGCCACCATCGACTGGAACGCCGTGTTCAATGCCACGCCGGCACCCCTGAGCGCGATGATCATCGGCATCGGCACCATGGCGGCCGGTACCGGTATCGGCTGGGCCAACGCCGGTGCCGATATGTCGCGTTACCAGCACCGCAGCGTCAAGGCCGCGCGACTGGTGGCGTCCGCCGCCTTTGGCGCGGGCATTCCGCTGGTGCTGTTGATCACCCTGGGCGGCCTATTGTCGGTGGGCAATAACGACCTGGCGGCGGCCACGGACCCGATCATCGCGATCCGCGACATGCTGCCCACCTGGATGGCGGTGCCGTACCTGATCACGGCGTTCGGTGGGCTATTGCTGTCGAATAACCTGTCGGTGTATTCGGCGGGGCTGACCACCCTGACCCTCGGTTTGAAGGTCAAGCGCGTACATGCGGTGATCGTCGATATCGTGGCGATCTTCGCCGGTTCGATTTACTTCATGCTGATTGCCGACAGTTTCTACGGCCCGTTTATTACCTTCATTTCGCTGCTGGCGGTGCCGATTACCGCGTGGGTCGGCATTTTCGTGGTCGACTTGATCCACCGTCACTACTACAGCGCCCAGGATCTGCTGGACGTCAGCCCCAGCAGCGCCTACTGGTATCGCGGCGGCGTGGAATGGCGCGCATTCGGCGCGTGGGCCGTGGCGATCGTGCTGGGTTTCAGCTTTACCACCATCGGCACTACCGCTGACAACATATGGTTTGCCGGGCCGTTGTCCGACTCCTGGCTGGGCCATAACGGCCTGGGTTGGATTGTCACGTTCTTGGTCGCGGGTGGGATCTACGCCGTGCTGGGTGGTGCATCTGATCGACGCCCGGCGCTGGTCGAGGGCGCACATGTCTAGATTGCTGCACACGGGGCAGGTCATCGTCGACCTGGTCATGGCCCTCGATACGTTGCCTGCCACGGGGGGCGACGTACTGGCCCAATCGGCCAGTTTCGAAACCGGCGGCGGCTTCAATGTGATGGCCGCCGCGCGACGCAACGGCATGCCGGTGGTGTACTTGGGGCGCCATGGCACCGGGCGCTTCGGCGATCTTGCCCGAGCGGCGATGCAGGCGGACGGCATCGACATGGCCCTGGCACCGAGCAGTGGAAAGGACACAGGCCTATGCGTGGCCCTGACCGAGGCGTCCACGGAGCGCACTTTTATTTCACGCCTTGGGGCAGAGGGCGAACTGAGCGCCGAAGATTTGGCCTGCGTGGTGCCATGCGCCGATGACTACGTGTATGTCAGCGGCTACAGCCTGCTGCTGGAAGGCAAGGCCCAGCCGCTGATCGACTGGCTGCTGGCCTTACCGCGGTCCATCGCGGTGGTGTTCGATCCGGGGCCGCTGGCCAAGGGGCCGAATTCGGCGCTGATGCTTGCCTTGCTGCCGCGCATCGATATCTGGACCAGCAACGGGCCAGAAGCGCTGGCATTCACCGGGGCGGCGGATATTTCGCAGGCGTTGACCGACCTCGCTCGCCACTTACCCGCTGACACGCTGTTGGTGGTACGCGATGGTCCGAATGGCTGCTGGGTGGGGCGTGGGGCTCGGATCGAACATGTGCCGGGGTTCACGGTGCAGGCGGTGGATAGCAATGGCGCCGGGGACGCGCACGCGGGGGTGATGATTGCCGGTTTGGCCCAAGGCCTCGAACCGGTGGAATCGGCGCGCCGTGCAAATGCGGCGGCGGCGTTGGCGGTGACGCGCTGGGGCCCGGCCACTGCGCCGACCGGTGCTGAAGTCGACGCCTTCCTCAAATCATGACAACCAACGGTGGCAGGACGCGGACGTCCTCCCACCGTTGTCAGGCAGGGGTCAACTTGCCTTCTTCAACGCTTCGATCAACTGATCTTTACGCATGCTCGAACGCCCGCGGATATCTTTCGCCCGGGCTTCCTTGAGCAGGCTTTCCTTGGTCTGGGTGCTTAAGGACACACTGCTGTTGCGCGGATGCCCTTCACGGCTGGCGGCAGCCCGCTTGGCCGAGTCATGACGATCCTGGGCCTTCTTCGCCGGGGCCTTGCGCTGACCCGAGCCGCCGGCCTTTTCGCCCCCGCCGGACTGCTTGTTGACGGTGGCCCACGCACGGGCTTCGGCTTCGGATTTGGGCACGCCTTTGTCCTCGTAACTCTGTTCGATACGGGAGGCTTTGCGCTTCTGTGCGGCGGTGTATTTGGCTTTGCTTCCAAGAGGCATTGCGATACTCCTACTGGCCCTGTCGCCAGGGCCAGACCAGACAAAATGAATTACTGAGGGTCGGCACTTTCCAGCTTGCGCGCCTCATCGACACCCGACGCGGTCAGCTTGATCGGCAGGTTCAAGGCATATTCACCGGCAGCGTCGGTGGTCACGTGACCGTCCTTGATAAGCCCACGGTCTTGAAGGAATGCCAAGGCACTGGCGACTACTTTCTCGCCGCGGTAGTTGTCCAGTACCTCCTTGCCCAAACCATGGGGATGGGCGTGCAACAGGCGGGTGAGGACTTCTCTCTCAAGGTTCTTATCGACGTTCATGCGTACCTCTTCATGGGAAAATGATCGGGTGTTCGTCTCGCGTGCGATGAATCAAGGTGCAGTTTGTTTCGGCGCGCCCGGCAGGTTCGAGTCGTCGCCTTTGTTGACCTTGGGCTCATCGACCGACGGGCCCATCTTGCCGTTACCTACCGCAGCCGGTGCCTGGCGCTGGGTGTCATGGCCTTGAGTGTGCGGGTCGGCCGCGTTGGTGTTATCGATCACCGCGCCACCATTGGTGTCCAGGCCAGTGCCCATGGACTTCTGCGACTCGGTGGTGGCGTCCGGGTTGGTCGGGCCGGTGGACGAGGTCGCGGCGAAGCTGCTCAGGGAAACCGCGGACAGCAGACCGGCGAGGGCGAGGGCAGCACATTTGGAATGGTTCATGAGGGTGTCTCCTTATGATTAATGTCCTTACCCTTTGTTGGTCAGCCGACGTTTATTGATCGTGCCTCGATGGCGACGAACGGTATCAAGTTGCCTGTAAAAATTTGTGTGTCAGCGCACCGGGCCACAACGACGCCACCTCGTAGCCCATAAAATTGCGCTGCAATCAGTCATCAAAGCGCCTTAGTATGTGGGCTTTGACATTGCCAAGGCTCGCCCATGACCATCGAGATTCGTCCCGCCGTGCCCAGTGACGCTGCGCAGATCCTGACTTTTATCACCGAGCTTGCGGAGTACGAAAAAGCCCGGCATGAAGTGATCGCCAGTGTGGTGGACATCGAACGTAGCCTGTTCAGCGAGGGCGCCACCGCCCATGGTCTGATTTGCTCGCGGGACGGCGTGCCCATCGGTTTTGCAGTGTTCTTCTTCAGCTACTCCACCTGGCTTGGCAGTAACTGCCTGTACCTCGAAGACCTCTACATCAACCCGGAACAACGTGGCGGCGGGGCGGGCAAGAAGTTGTTGCGCCACCTGGCCAAGATCGCGTTCGACAATGGCTGCGGGCGCTTTGAGTGGAGCGTGTTGGACTGGAACGAGCCGGCGATTGCCTTCTACAAATCCATTGGCGCACAGCCGCAGGAAGAGTGGGTGCGGTACCGCATGGAAGGCGATGCGTTGCGTGACTTTGCCTTGGGTTGAGGCTGAAAGTCGTCCATGGCTTGATCAATAACCGGCATGAATGTGCCGGTTTTTTTACATCTGTTCTCACAATATGGGATGTAAATTTATATATTGAGATGTTTCAAGTTCTAGGTTTATAGTCGGCGGCATCAGCACTCACTACCAAAAATAAAACAGGTGAAGCGATGCAGGCACAACCGTTGTCGTTGCCCAGGGTGCCCGAGCCTACTTACGGCGAGCGTCTCAAAGGCAAGGTGGTCGTGATCACCGGTGCCGCTCAAGGCATTGGCGAGGCGATCGTCGCGTGCTTTCAAGCCCAGCAGGCGCAGTTGGTGATCGGCGATATCCTGGGCGACAAGGTCGAGGCCGTTGCCGCTCACTGGCGCGAACGCGGCGCCCAGATCCATGCACTCCCTATCGATATCACCGCCAAGGAACAGTGGCAGGCGCTGGTCAACCTGGCCATCGAGCGCTTCGGACGTGTGGATGTGCTGGTCAATTGCGCCGGGGTCAATGTGTTCCGCGACCCGCTGGAAATGAGCGACGAAGACTGGCGCCGCTGCTTCGCCATCGATCTCGACGGTGCCTGGTTTGGCTGTCGCACGGTGTTGCCGCACATGATCGAGCAGGGCATCGGCAATATCATCAACATCGCCTCCACCCATTCCAGCCACATCATTCCCGGGTGCTTTCCGTACCCGGTGGCCAAACATGGCCTACTCGGCCTGACCCGCGCTCTGGGTATCGAATACGCGCCCAAAGGCATCCGCGTGAATGCGATTGCGCCGGGCTATATCGAAACCCAGCTGAATGTCGATTACTGGAACGGTTTCCCCGACCCCCACGCCGAACGCCAGCGCGCCTTCGACCTGCACCCGCCCAAGCGCATCGGCCAACCGGTCGAGGTGGCGATGACGGCGCTGTTCCTGGCCACCGACGAAGCGCCTTTTATCAATGCCACCTGCCTGATGATCGATGGCGGGCGGTCTGTGATGTACCACGACTAGAACCTGCCGCTCTCCAATAACAACAAGAGGTGCCGTTCATGAAAAAAGCCTTACGTGTTCTCGCTACCGCCGTGGCGTTCAGCAGCCTCAGCTCCTTCGCCCTGGCCGCTGATGCAGTCAAAATCGGCTTCCTGGTCAAACAAGCCGAAGAGCCCTGGTTCCAGACCGAGTGGGCCTTCGC